>NZ_JAVKPK010000012.1:0-65334 GCF_031461075.1 Methanosarcina baikalica
ATTCGACTAAATTGAGGTTGGACCCGTCCCGGAACATATCGAAACCAGCGGTAGACAAAAGTAAGCATCTTATCATCCAGATTTCAGTAAGACTCCTAACTTACTACCCTTTAACCGGGGGACCTTCTTAAATGACATTATGCTCCTGGCCGATTATAAAGGTGCTTATAGCCAATACTAAATTTTCCTGACAAAATCACTCAAGGTTATGTAACCTGGATAACACTGACGCCGACTGAAAAACTGAAATTTTATAAAATAGTCCGCTTGAGCGAGCGAAGCGAGTGAAAACGGACCCCGTGCTCCCGAAGCAGAACTCGGGAAGGACCGCGTACTCCCGAGGCGCAATTCGGGCGAGGCGCAATTCGGGAAGTGTATCAAGGGGATCTTATGATAAAAAATGAGAAAATATATTTAAATATGTTATCATAATTTATCATAAAAATGTATTACGGCCTGAAAAGCCGGAAAAATGAACTTATATCTGCAGGCAACAGAGGAATTTAAAATATGCTTCTTCCAAATCCCAATGGACAGTTCCCTAAAATAAGCAACAAAGCCTGGGTTTTCGAGACTGCACTGATAATCGGAAATGTAACTATAGAGGAGAATGTATTTGTCGGGCCAAACGCTGTGCTCAGGGCAGACGAACCGGGCTCTTCAATAGTTATCCGCAGCGGCTGCAATGTGCAGGATAACGTAGTGGTTCACTCCCTTTCCGACTCGGAAGTAAGGATAGGAAATAACACTTCTCTTGCGCACGGGTGCATTGTGCATGGTCCCTGCAAGATAGGAGAAAGCTGTTTTATCGGATTCGGAACCGTAGTATTTGACTGCAATATAGGAAAAGATACGGTGGTCTTCCACAGGTCTATCGTTCGCGGAGTTGAAATCCTCCCGCATAAAGTGGTGCCTGACGGAGCCGCCATTACCAGCCAGAAAGCCGCAAGCGCCCTTGAAGATATCACGGCAGACCTTGCAGAATTTAAAAAATCCGTTGTCAGAGCAAATATTGACCTGGTGGAAGGATATAAAGACCTGCCGCATGAGGACGAAACCGCGCCTTTAAGTATATTGCAGGAAAGCGATACAGGAAAGGCTCAGGACCTTGAAAGTCCAGAGTAACAAAATTTTTTTAACTTCGTTTAATTAAAGAGATTTCCCATCTAGTTTATCCAGAATTTGCTTTCCTGCCTCTGTCAGAGTGTACTTTTTCCAGGTCGTTTTTTCAGGGGTTAAACAATGGATCAAGCCTTTGCTCTCTAGTTCCTTTAAAGCATGACTGATATTCTGCGTAGATCTGCTTACCTCATGAGCAATATCAGAAGCCCGGACAAAGGCATGCTTTTTCATGGATTCCATAAGAATCAAACGGCGGTCAACACTGATAACCCAGTTAAGCAGTTCATCGATTGAGCTTTCAGTCATATTAATTCAGATTCTCCGTCGTATAGTGCTTGATGACATAAACAGCCACATAATATTTAAATATTAATTGTTTGAATCAAATGAAAAAAAGAAGCCGAGACTTCCTACAAAATAATTGAGCGAAAATAGAAAAAAATCGAATGAAAAGTCATAAAAGAAAAGGAATAAAAAGGGAAGATTTCAGGCAAACTTTGCAAGAACTGCCTTGATATCTTCAAAAACCTCATCTATATCCTTCGTACCATCAAGAGTCATCAGGATACCCTGTTTTGCATAGTAATTGATGAGGGGTTGAGTCTGCTTTTTATAAACGTTGAGGCGGTTCTGAACTGCTTCTTCTTTGTCGTCAGCACGCTGAAAAACCTCACTTCCGCAAATGTCACAGACACCCTCTTTTTTCGGCGGGTTAAGAGTCCTGTGGTAGCTCGCACCGCACTTGCACATAAGGCGGCCGCTTATTCTTTCTACCAGCTCTTCGTCAGACACTTCGAGGTTGAGAACAACATCTATGGGCTTATCTATCTCATCCAGAATGACTGCAAGAGCATCGGCCTGAGGGACAGTCCTTGGATAACCGTCAAGGATGAAACCCTTTTTGCAGTCCTGTTCTTTCAGGCGGTTCTTAATGATCCCTATAAGCACATCATCAGGAACAAGATCTCCTTTGTCCATATAGGACTTGGCTGCAAGTCCCAGTTCGGTTCCTTCTCTGACATTTGCCCGCAGGATATCCCCTGTGGAGATCTGCGGGATTCCGTAGAAATCAACCATTTTTTTGGCCTGGGTGCCTTTCCCGGCACCTGGGGGCCCGAAGAGTATTATATTCATTCAAAGATCCCTGTTGTATCCTTTATTTTAATGTTTCCATTCTGTTAGATTCGATTCCTTTCTTCAGGTCAAAAGGAACCCTTACTGCTCCCCGAAGAAAGAACGGATCATCGGGTGCATCTCCATCATCTGCTCGGATGCGATATCCTCATACAGACGGTACACGATACTTACAGTCAGCAGCAGCCCTGTACCGCCAGCACTTCCGAGAGTACCGAGCAGGCTTGCGACCAGGGTAAGAATTCCTATGAAAGCTCCACCTATTACGGTAACTTTTGGAATATAGCGCTGCATGACTTTTTCAATGCTGCCAATGTTCCGCCTGAAACCCGGAATTTGCATTCCGGAATTGAAAATCTTCTGAGCTGTGGGTTTCGCACCCATGCCTGTAGTTTCTATCCAGAAGAGGGCAAAGACAATTCCGCCTACGATAAGCATAGTGGCATCTGTAAAGACGTGAAGCACGATCTGCCAGATAGCAGGCGCGGTAGCATTATAGCCTGCAAAGGACTCCCGCACCAGAGATGGAATCCAGTCATAGGGGCTGTGTATCGGAGCAAGGTAGTACATGATTCCGTTAAGAGGCGTTGATCCGCTGAACTCTCCAAGGAATGTAATTCCCCGGCTGGAGAGAATGATCCCTATCATCTGGATATTAGCCTGAAGAGCCCTGACAAGAATCATTGGCAGGACTGAGGAGTATATGAGCTTGACAGGGAAGCGGCCCCTTGCCCCTCTCACTGCACTGTGGGCAAGAGGGATTTCAATCCTCGTACTCTCCACGTATACCACAAGCAGGAAGATGACAACCGTACTTATCAGTGCCAGAATTCCTCCTCTGACCAGTAAAAACATCAGGCCCTCACCTGAGAAGAGGTAATCTGCCCCGACATTCTGGGCGATGTAAATCCACTTTGGAATCAGCCCGATCGGAAGCCCTCCTTCGTCAGGCACCCAGTTAAAGATCCCTGTAACGATCTGCTGCGAGATCCCCGCAACAATGAAAAGCCCGACTCCTGACCCGATACCCCATTTGGAAACTACTTCATCCATGAAAAGGACCAGTGCGCCTCCAATAAAGATCTGGATCAGGAGCAGGAAGGTGATTACTCCCAGGCCTACACCAAGAGCAGAAGCAAGTCCTGGATCCGGCTGGATATACCCACCAAGGAGCTGCGGCAAAGCCTCCAGTAAGATCATGACAAACACAAGGAACTTCTGAGCCCCCTGGAAGAATGCCTGATCTTTAGGATCCGACAGGTCCATTTTGATAATATCTGCCCCAACAAGAAGCTGCAAGACGATCGAAGCCGTGACAATTGGCCCGATACCTAGAAGAACCAGAGATCCCGATGCGCCCGCAAAGAAGGCACGGTAAGATTCAAAAAGGTCAACAGAGTCCTTGGACATCCCGAAGAGCGGTACATTCGCCAGAGCAAAGTACAGCACCAAAATTCCCAGAGTCCACCAGAGTTTATCCTTAAAGTGGACGTGTTTTTCCGGACTTGCTACTGCAGGTAACTTGTTAAAAAACGGTTCTAACGTATCCCTGAGAGTCATCGATTACACCATTCAAAATATAATATATTCACACTATATAAAATATTAGATTATGTTTTACCATAAGATATTGGTATATAGCACATCTAATATGAAAAAGTTACCAAAAGAATGAAAATAAGTAATGCCAGAATGGCACTACTTATTCGGCATCGATGCAACTTCCGCCGGCTGCCTCAATTTTTTCACGGGCAGATACGGAGAATTCTTCAGAAGTAACTACCAGGTTCTTCGTAACACGTCCACTTCCGAGTACCTTCTCGATTCCGATATTCTCCAGGTTAACATGGTATACTCCATCCCTGACTTCTGCAAGCCCTTCTTCAACAAGGTAAGGAGCAAGTTCGTCAAGTTCTCCCACATTTACTATGGAAACATCTCTAGAGACTGCGGCAGGGCGTTTGAAACCATGCTTCCCGTAGCTGTATCCTCTCAACATCGCTCTTACGAAGTGGTGTTTACAGCCACCGGCTTTTCCGCGACCTCCGCGGTTTCCGGCTCCACGCCTATTTTTATGGGTCCCGCCTCCGCAGGTCCTGGACCCTCTGAACTTCTTTGTATCCATTCCAACCACCTTATCTCATCTTATGCAGGAGCACGTTGATATCTTCATCGTGGTTTCCGAGCACGCCACCCTGCTGTACCGTCCTTTTAATCCCTGCATGTCCTTTTCTTGGAGGGTGAAGCCTGAAAACAGGCTTCAATTTGGGGACGTCCTTAAGGGAAGCTTTTTCTTCAATTACGGCTTCAGCAAGAGCCTCTATTGAATCATAGGCTGTGTTTTCCCGGATATATTCTTCTGTCAGGAGGGAGCCACCTTCGAGTCTTCCACGGTTTTCGAGGATTTCCGCAAGCGTCTTTGCGTCGACTTTCCCGTATGCAACGTAGTCCTTTACCTTCTGAACCATACCTTTGAAATGAGGATTCTCGGGTACAAGCACGCAATGATTGACCTTGTGCAGGCGGAGCATCTTCATGGTATCTTCAATGGTATACCGGACATTAACCTGGCCTCTCACTCTCACAATTGCATACATTTCAGGCTTCCTCCTTAGAGTAGTATATTGGCAGCCTCATGACGTTGACCTTGTTAAGGGCAACAAATGTTGCTTTTGCGAAGTTGAGGGTAGTCCTGGTAGTCCCTGAAGTCTTGGTCCATACGTCTTTGATCCCGGCTTTTTCAAGCACCTTGGTTGCAGTGCTTCCTGCTGCAATTCCAAGCCCTCTAGGAGCCGGAATAAGAGTAACACTTACACTGCCTGCCTTCCCGGTAACTTCATAAGGTACGGTGTGAGGCAGACCGCAGGCGCATTCCCAGGATCCGCAGCCTCTGCGGATGTAGCTGATATCGAGCTTTGCAGCATCAATTGCCTTGCGGATTGCAGGCCCTACCTGCACGTCCTTTGCCTGCCCGAGTCCTACATAGCCATTTCTGTTCCCTACGATGACGGTTGCTCTAAATTTGACACGGCGTCCGGAGTCAGTCATCCTCTGGACCATGTTAATATCGAGCACCTCATCTTCCAGGTCAGGAAGCAGCATATCAATTATCTGGGGTTCCCTTATAGGCAGGCCTGACCTGATTGCTTCTTCCATAGAAGCAACCTGTCCTTCAACGACTAATTTTCCAAGCCTGGTTTTCGGAACCCAATCTTGATCGAATGCCATTTAATCACCTTAACTAAACTCAGCAAAGATTTTCTCTTTGGTTGCTTCAAACTGCTCTGGCAGGTCTGAGCTCTCTTCTCTGTATTCAGCGATGTGCTCTCCCCGAATCCTCTCTTCCGAAGGGAAAACTTCAGGGCTGCAGGGAATTTCGAAACCTGAATCTACAACCCCTTTAAGGGCAGCATAGACTCTGGAACCTGCAGAGGAAGACTGGAGACCTATGTCCAGAATGCCTCCTTCATATCCCTTCTGCAAACTCTTCAGCCCAAACAAGAGCCCTGTAAGGTATGCAGCCGTTGTATTTCCGGTAGCCCCGGTGTAACCGAACTTTGCAAGCTCACTCGAAACGGCTGAGGAATAAGTAATATCCCCGTCGGGGGTTGGAGCTATTAACTGGATCTGAACGTTTCTTGCACTTTTCCTGACAACCACACGGTCCTGCCTTGAGAGCAGTAACTTGAGGCGTAGGTGATAATTAGTGCGTCCTTCTCTTCTTCTTCTAAAAGGAACCTTATATCTTGGTCCTGTTGCCATATCTAGCTCCTCCAGGTTATTCTTTTTTTAACAGTTTTTCGGACCCAAGGTGGGAATTGAGGTGGGAAACGCTTCTGTATTCGCCGCCTTTTGCCTTTCTGTAAAGCCTGCAGTACACGGACTTTTCAAGCGTCCCTTCTGCACGCAGTTCCTTGAGTCTTCTTCTAAGAGCCCGGATCTTTTTGATCCACTGTTCTTTCTTAGGAGTACGGGCTCCTTTCTTACCTTTTCTGGAACCATGACCCTTGCAGTGCCCATACTTACGCTTGGCAGCAAGAGCTCTGGCTCTGCCTCTGCTGACTCCCTTGATCGGCTTGGCTTTAATAGTGCCTTTCTCAATGAGTCCGCGAATATCTTCCCTGGTAATTGCGGAAGCGATTTCCTCGGAGGCTTCGGGGTTAAGCCATACCCTGTCAAGCCCGCATTCAAGAATCTTGGAAGCTAACCTTCTCTGATTGGCCAGGTCTGACATCCTTATTCACCTCTTCCAGGGTTCAGCACTTTAATCCCGAGTTCTTCAGCTTTTGCGAGAATAATGGCTTTCTTTCTTGCGCCCACTGTCGCTGCTATTCTGATAGCCTCATAAGAGGGATCAACAAGCTCAAGTTCAGTAATGCTAGAAATCAGCACATCCGAATAACCGGATGGGTGAAGGCCTTTTACTGCAACAGGGCTTCCGTATCCTACCTGGGCAAGAGCGCCCTTTGAGACATACTTTCGGCGCTGTTTGCCCTGAGAACCCCTCGGACGCCTCCAGTTAGTGTCGAGTCTCTTGAACTTGTGACTGCACGTTCTCTTGAACTGGGGTTTCTTTCCCTTCTGGACCTTTCTCACATTGAATAAGCGCCTGGATTCAGGATCCATGTCAAGGGTGGAAACTGAAGTACTTTCTACCTCATTGAATTCTTCTGCCATCATAACCACCTTAGGCCTTCTGCACGATGTAGATTCCATCCTGGAAAGTCCTCGGATCGAATCTCTTGATCTTGGTCTTCTGTTCAATGTTTGCGGCAGTCTGCCCGACATCTTCCTTGTTGATTCCGGAAATCGATACGTCGTTCCCAGTAACCTTAACCTTTGTCTCGCCAAGGATTTTTGCAACTCTTGGCTTCTTTTCTCCAAGGAAGTTCCCGATTATGAGGGTTTTGCCATCAACTTTTACCTGCATAGGGAAGTGAGCGTACACAATAGTCATTTTGTACTCAAAGCCTTCACTCACGCCTGTAACCAGGTTTTTGATGTGAGAGGTAAAAGTCCCTACCATGGCTTTCTGCTCTTTCCTGGAGGATTCTGCATCCACCAGTATTTCTTCTTCCCTGACTTCGATTTTGATTCCAGGGTACCAGAACTTTCTTTCAACAGTTCCCTTCGGACCCCTGGCTGTAAAAACATCCTGAGAGAGAGAGACGGAAACTCCTTCAGGAATCTTTATTGTTCTTGCAATCTCCTTAACCATTTCCTGTTCCCTCCTCAGTATACATAAGCAAGAAGCTGCCCACCAATCTTCTTCTCACGGGCTTCGTACTGAGAGATAACCCCGCTTGAAGTTGTTACGATAAGGGCGCCAAAGTTCTTTGCTGGCAGAAACTGCTTTTCCCAGCGTTCAAAGCTGTCAGTTCCTACTGAATACCGCGGCTTGATTGCACCGCATTTGTTAATTCTTCCCACAAGGGTAACACTGAAAATTCCGGCTTTTCCATCATCTATAAGCTCGAAATCTCCAATGTAACCAAGATCTTGCATAACCTTCAACACATTGCCAATGTTCTTTGAAGCAGGCCTGATAATACAGGAACTCTTCCCAATGACTTCTGCATTTTTAATTGTGGAAAGGGCGTTTGCAAGAGGATCAAGTAATACCATTTTAACCACCTTACGAATACTTTTCAAAACCCATCTCGTGGGCAATTTCCCTGAAACAGTGCCTGCAAAGGAAGATATCGTATTTGCGAACAAGGCCCTGCCTTCTCCCACACCGCTTGCATACGTTTACTCCTCTTCCGGACTTATCTATAGTCTCTGTCATTTACATGACCTCCACGCCATAGCTTTCGTTAAGGAAAGAAATCGCATCCTCGACTGTGACCCTGTGGCCAGTCGGGACCTTTCTTGTTGCGATTCTCCTCTTGCAGATTCTTTCTCCAGGGCGCTTGATCACAACTGTTACGTCCATTCCGAAAACCCCGATATTAGGATCATATCTCATACCAGGGAAGTCGGTGTGTTCTTCAATTCCGAAAGAGACGTTTCCAAGGGAATCGAACTGGGATCTGGCCAGGGCTTTTTCAACGATACCCAATGCGGTTTCAAGGAACGCCTGGGCTCTCTGGCCTCTGAGAGTTACCTTGCAGCCTATGGGTTCGCTCTTCTTGATCGCAAAAGCCGGGAGAGTTCTTTTGGCAAAGCACCTTACAACTCCCTGCCCGGTGATGGTCTTGAGGATTTCTTCAGCATTTACAAGGTGCTGACCACTTTCTCCAACACCCATGTGAACAATTACCTTCTCAACGACAGGAGTGCGCATAGAATTACTCACTAAGCTCACCACCCAGCCGAATCTCAGGTTTGTCCTCTCCAATCACAATAACGTAATCTTCAATTGTTTCGAAATCCTTTTCCCCGGAAATCGCAACCATATTGTGCCTGGAACTCTTAACTTCCCTGATCTCCGTGATCTTTCCAATTTCTCCTGAGTGCGGGCCGCCTACTATCATTGCCAGGTTGCCGACCTTGAACTGAAGGTGTTTTACGACCTGTTTATCAGGAATTGAGAGAATCAGAGAGTCCTTTGTCCCGTACTCGTGAGAACCAAGAATATTGGTTCCGTCGTTCAGGTTAAGCTGCACTTTTCCTCCCTTGAGGACAACCTTGTTGTTGATTCTACACAGCTTGTTCACCTGCATTTCATTCAATTTGTGGAGTGTCAGACGCCCCTTATCATCCTGGAGCATCCTGTATGCTTCGTTTACGAGCGGGAGTGTAATTACATCAAAGAGCCCCACCGGGAATCTCAGGTCTTTTCTGGGAATTCCATCCACAAGAACCTTACCTTCCGAGAGGATCCTTTTACCTTCCCTGCTGTTATTCACAAGCTTGAGAATGTCTCGGATTATGATTCCGAGAGGAAGACTGCGTGCCT
Source organism: Methanosarcina baikalica (assembly GCF_031461075.1). Lineage (NCBI taxonomy): Archaea > Methanobacteriati > Methanobacteriota > Methanomicrobia > Methanosarcinales > Methanosarcinaceae > Methanosarcina > Methanosarcina baikalica. The sequence continues at coordinate 9,158 of NZ_JAVKPK010000012.1, forward strand.
GGCTGTGAGTTCCCGGGCGGGTGGTGGAGACCCACTTATAACCTTTTCTCCCGACCTTCCAGCTTTTTGGGATTGATAATCTTTTCTGGTGTGTCACAAAATCACCTGCCTCACTTCTTAATGCTTGATGCTCTGCGCCCGTCTTTTAGTTCCAGTTTTGTGATCATAACGTTGGAGGGATAGATGGGTCTTGGGACTTCGGTGCCGTCCACTTTGGTGGAAATTACTCCGTCCACGGAAATTGTGCTGTCCCGAAGAGAAACGGCCTGGACCTTTCCTTCAGTGCCCTTAAAATCTCCACGCATAACCTTCACGGTGTCTCCCGCGATGACTGCAGCGCTTCTTGTACCATACTCCTTGGAGAGTACTTCACTGAGCCTTGCACCCATGAATTTTTGTCTGATGTGCAGAGGCGCATTATATCTTGCTTTTCTCTGCTTTCTTGGCTGTTTTGATACCATAATCGCCACCTCAGACAATAATAGATGCCGTGGTCCCGATTTTGGGGAACCTCTCAGCTACTTCTCTTGCCACAGGACCTTTTATGTCCGTGCCTTTTGGAATTCCGTCTTCGTCGGTGATTACCATCGCATTGTCCTCAAAGGACACATGCAGCCCATCAGGACGGCGGAATTCCTGTTTCTGGCGAACCACCACTGCGAGGAGAACCTGTTTCCTCATTTCGGGTGTGCCTTTCTTTACTGAGACGACGCACATGTCGCCAATTCCTGCGCAGGGCATTCTGTTTTTGACTCCCCTGTACTTCTTGACAGAGATAATCTCAACGACCTTGGCCCCTGTGTTGTCTACACACTGAATCTTGGCGCCTGCGTTCAGAGCCCTTGGGATGCTGGAGCGTATGCCTTTCATTTGGGCACCTCCGCCTTGACTACCACATAGGACTTGGTCTTGCTTATACGCCTGCATTCTGCGATCGTGACAATATCACCGACTTTTGCGGAAATGCAAGGCGGGTTGTGTGCGTGAACCTTCGAGCGTCTCTTCTCGTATCTCTGGTATTTCGGCACCATTTTCATGTATTGCCTTTCAATAACTACCGTATTGTCCATCTTGCTGCTGACCACGGTACCCACAAGGATTTGACCTCTTACAGGAAGTGTTCCGTGGAAGGGACAGTATAAATCGTCACATTCTTCTGATGGCGCCGGTATATTCAATCCAATGTCTCTTGCCATGAGTTTAGCCCCATTTACGTAATTTTTTGATGTTCTTGATCCGATTCTCGGGTTGTGAGAGCAGCAGGTTTCCCTGAATTTTAACGAGCATATCGGATCTGCGGCCTTTTTCTGAGAGCTCAGCAGGGATCCGGAAGAGAATTTCCGAATCCGCCTTTGGAATCTTCAGTTCCCGCGACTTCGAGTTTTCTACGATTAACATATTTTTTGTTTCGTTTATCACTCGTCCACGGGTCCCTGTCAATGATGGATTAGTGGAACGAATCACCTTAATTTCTAGCCCTATCAATTCATGATAGATAAGGGTAGAAGGTATTATTTCCACTTTAGATTTCATTTAGCTCATGCTGAATTGTCTTTATCCGGGCAATGGTTCTCCTGATCTCGCCGATCCGACCCGGATTGTCAGGAGCCCCGCCTGCAGAGGTAAGAGCACGTTCCCTGATCAGCTCATTTTTCAGGGTATCGAGCTCGTCAGCCCTTTCCTCAAGTGACATGGTCCGGATTTCACTGGTTCTAAGGATTGCCATTATTCCTTAGCCTCCTTGTGAACCCGTGCCATCGGATGCCAGTAGTCGTAGCTCTCATGCTTGTGCTGCCAGACACCATTGACCTGTCTTCGGACTTCTTCCGAGCCCTCGACATAGATAAGTTCGGCTTCTTCAAAGTCTTCGGATGCCTCAGGCTGGGCTTCTTCCTCAGCTTCCTTAGGTTCCTCGACGACTTCGACTACCTCTACAACTTTCTCGGGTGCTACTGCAGGAGCTTTGGGTTTTGCCGCGCGTTCCTTTTTAGGGGCTTCAGCAGATTTCTCAACCGACTTTTCGGCAGGCTTTTCAGCGGGCTGCTCATCGACAATCTCGCTTGCTTCCTTCATCCTGAAGGAGTCAGGCAGGACAACGTCCGGCTGAATAATCCTGACTTTACACCCAAGGGTTCCGAGCTTTTTGATTGCTACTGCAAACCCTTCGTCTACGACCTCTTGTACAGGATGTCCGGAATGCTTTACGTGTCCATCAATGAATTTTTCAACTCTTGACCTGGAACCTGTAAGCTTGCCAGAGATTATGACTTCACAGCCGAGTGCGCCGGCACTCATGACTGCACGAATGGTGTTGTGTCCAGCCTTTCTGAAGTACCATCCTCTTTCAATTGAAGATGCAAGCCTGGACGCCATCATCTGGGCGTTAAGTTCAGGTCTCTTAACTTCCTGGGCGTCAATCTGCGGGTTTTCGAGGTTGTATTTGGTTGCAACGTCCCGGGTAAGCTTTCTGATGACCTTCCCGGCTTTCCCGATTACCATTCCCGGCTTTTCGGAATAGATAACAATCTGGGTGCCCATTGGGGTCCTGTTAAGTTCCATGCCGCCGTATCCAGCTCTGTTCAGCTGTTCTGCGAAATACTCGTCCATGGAGGCCTTGACATACCCATCATTGACGAACTTTCTCTCTATTGCCATTTAGCGCACCTCGGAAAGAATCATCTCGATATTTACAGTTTCCGTGTCTTTGGGAGTAGCCCGTCCTCTGGCTCTCGGCATAAACCCGTGAATTACCCTTCCGCGCTGAATAGCAACATGGGTAATATACATGTTTGCGGGTTCAAGGCCTTTATACTCGGCATTGCTTTCTGCGTTTTTCAGGACTTTGAGGATCTCCTTTGATGCATTGACAGGGTATCTGCCTGCAGCCATTGGACCTTTCCTGTGCCCTGTGCCTTCGTGGTGTCTCTTGAAGGGTACTGCCTTTTTAAGGGCAATTACGTCTTCCAGATACGACCTTGCTTCAGCAGCTTTCATGCCTTTGATTTTGCAACAGATCTCACGGGACTTTTTAGGGGAAATGTGAAGTTCAGAACCCATCGCCTTAGAGGTAATCTCAGGGTCTCCATTAACTGAATAATCAATTCTTGCCATTCCCATTCACCTCATTTCAGCGGCACGAACCTGCTTGAACGGGTTGCTCCCACGCCGGCACTGCCGTGTGAAACCTTTGATCTTGTGGGTGCAAATTCTCCGAAGCGGTGTCCGACCATTTCAGGCTGGAGTTCCACACTTATAAATTCTTTTCCGTTGTGGATTTCAATAGTCTGCCCGATCATTTCTGGAAGGATGATAAGATCTCTGTGGTGAGTCCTAACTTTCTTTCCTTCCTTGAACTCGTGCAGAACTTTTTTCTGCCCGTCTGTGAACCCGCGTTTGATGCTCCTGCGCTCTCTTGAAGGCAGAAGTTCTGCAAACTCTTCAATACTCAGTTCCTGAAGTTCTGAGACGGTTTTCCCGCGGTAGGTGAACTCACCCTTTCTCTTCGGTAACCTTGATGATGATTTTTTTACCATAACGAATACCCCTCATCAGCGCTTCATTCCGGTCCTTCTTGCTGCAATCAGTCCGACCTTTCTTCCGGGCGGGGCGTTTCTGCTAACAGTTGTGGGCTTTCCCGGGTGTTTCCAGGCACCTCCACCGAACGGATGGTCACGTGGGTTCATGGCAACACCTGAAACTCTGGGATACTTTGCAGCTCTTGTTTTCAGCTTGTGATACTTTTTCCCGGCTTTGAGCCATGGTCTGTCTACTCTGCCGCCCCCTGCAACAATACCTACAACTGCCCTGCACATTGGGTTAAGCCATTTGATAGAACCTGAAGGCATTGCTATTGCAGTCCTGGTTGGCTCATGAGTTACAACAGTTGCATATACCCCAGAGGAACGGACGAATTTACCGCCGTCATTTGGCTTTGATTCTATATTGCAGACAAAGAAACCTTCGGGCACGTTTCCGATAGGAACTATATTTCCTGGCTTAACCTCAGCATCGTCTCCGCACTCTATTATGTTTCCGACTGCAACACCCTCGGAAGCCAACAGGAAAAGTTCTTCCCCGTTTTCAAATGCAACTTTTGCAATTGGGGCTGAGCGGGCAGGGTCGTGCTCGATGTCTATAACTTTCCCTTGAAGGGAAGTATTTTCATCAACACGGGGATGCCTCAGATCTGCCTTGTACTTGTGAGAAGGAGCTCTGTAGGTCGGAGTACCTCTACCCCTATTTTGTGATATGATTCTTTTACCCATACATCACACCTCACATCAGTCCTATTCGGGTTGCAATCTCGTGTGCCGATTCAGGCTCTTCGAATGCCAGGATTGCTTTTTTCGTGCCCTTCATAGTTGTCATGGTCCGCACGGACTTTACTTTGAACCCGTACAGTTTTTCAACATCCTCTACGATCTGCTTTTTGTTTGACCTGGTATCCACGATAAACTGGAGCTTGTTTTCGTCAAGCAACATCATCGCTTTTTCAGTAACAAAAGGATATTTGATGGAATTCATTGGAATGCACCCTCCAGCTTCTCAATTGCAGATTCTGTCCAGATAGTAAGGCGCCCTGCATGAGTACCCGGTGCGAGCAGCTCGGCATTCAGTGAATTCACTGTTACGACGTCTACCCCGGACAGGTTTCTTGCAGCTTTCAGGATAGGAGCATTTTCCCCTGCGACAATCAGGATGCTCTTTTTGTGCTTGTATTTCCTGCCTCTGAGCTTACCGCGGCCGGCTCTGATGTGCCTTCCGTATTTTGCCCTGAGAACGTCTTCGTAGACTCCGACAGCCTGCAGGAAGTCTATTACCTGCTTTATTTTATTCAGGTCTTCAAGAGCGTTTTCTGTAACAATCGGAAGCTCGGCTTCAAAGATATGGCCTCTCAGGCTTACGAGAGTCGGGTCCCGGGTTGCTGCTATTGCAGAGCGAATTGCATAGCGACGTTCCTTAGTGTTGACTTTCTCGCTTCTGTCAGCTTCGGGTTTTGGCGGGTGGGCTCTTCTTCCGCCTCTTGCGTGCGGGACTCTTGCAGCTCTGCTGCTATTTATAAGCCTTGGAATCTGGGCAACACCCCTTCCGGATCCCCAGGATCGTGCAGAAGTATCCATTCCTGCGTAGAGACGGGGACCGTAGGGCTGAAGCCTGTTTGCCTGTGCCGCAAGCACTGCCTTTTTTATCAGGTCAGGGCGGTAATCCACATCAAACACGTCAGGAAGCTCAATTTCCCTGACAACCTTCCCTGTAAGGTCTATTGTTTTTGCTGTAGCCATTTAACTTCACCCCTGCTTGGATTCCCTGCTTATGTGAAGGATATTCGGTTCGCCAAGGTCAGCTTTCTTTGCCCTGATAGGGTCTCTGAGTCTGATAAGCCTCTTGGAAGGTCCGGGAACACTGCCTTTGATCAGCACATACTCCCCACGGACAAGGCCGTAGTTCAGGAAACCGCCGTCAGGAGTGATTTCTGCCCCGTCGGATCCGATCTTAAGGATGCGCTTGTTGAACTCGGTCCTCTGGTGATATCCCATCTGACCCATCTGGGGAACTCTCCAGGAAACATGAGCAGGATGCCAGGGACCAAGAGTACCGATCTGCCTGAGGCTGCCCTGCCTGGAGTGCTTGCCTTTCATCAGCTGGATACCCCAGCGCTTGACAGGACCCTGGGTACCTTTTCCGATGGTAATTGCGGCTGTGTCAACAAGTATTCCGGTCTTGAAAACGTCAGTAACTCTTACAAGGGTACCAAGAATCGACTTTGCGTACTCGAATTTGGTGTTGAGGTCCCTGGCGCTAATTCCGGATTCCATGATATCGGGCGTCTTTTTAGGGACACCGGTAAGACTCTTTGGCAGGGTATAGGTAACTGCCCTGATATCACTTACTTTGCCTTCGTCGATCAGTTTCCCAATCGTTTCAAGGGTTTCGGCCAGGTTCTCAGCTGCCGGTACATGGATCCTGCGTTTGAGTTCAGGATCGAGATCTGCTGCCCATACCTCTGCGATTGCCTTTTCCCCGGTGCTGTCTTCTGTGTAAGCCCGGATTGCTGCAACCCTTATTGCAGGAGTTTCGATGACAGTCACCGGCACGGAAATTTCCATACCCTGGGTAAGGCTGTACTTTATGTCATCAACCATGATCACGTGGGTCATCCCCACTTTGTACCCTGCAAAACTCTGTAACCTTGGTTCACCTGTAGCTTCCGGCCAGGCCCTGAACCGTGGAATGTGGCTCTTTGCCCTTTTGCGCGGACTGAATGCGAGGGAACCTCGTTTTGGTCGGTGTATGCTTGCCATATTTCTACTCCGTAAATTTCAATTGAAATACCAGCCCCTCCGGTCGGCACAACTTGAGTGGCAAAAGAAAAACGCACTGGATTCCCCGAACGCTACCAGGTGGGGGAGGGATGACTTTCAGACCTGCCTGGCAAGAATTGCCTCGAGCAGACCAGAGCTTTATGCTCCCGGTACCCTAATTCCTTCAGGCATCTGCAAATATCCGATCCTCTTCCTAGCTTGTCTAGCAGGAGCATACGCTTAAAGGACCGATTTCACGATCCTGGCAGACCCAAATCCAGGCATCCGGCCCTGATTTGAAACATTCAGTAATCTGATTTGAAACTTCAGTATTCAGTAACCTGATTTGAACTCAGTAACCTGATTGAAACTTCAGTATTCAGTGACTGCAACCGCGGCTCATCGAAAACCTGAACAGTTTCGTGCGATTTTAGGCGCCGTAACGGCGCCAAAAGCGGGCGTTTCAAAGCATTGGCCCTTTGACACTCATGTTGATCCGACTTTTCTCACTGGTTTATCTTCAATGCAGGAAATTCTACCGAATCAACGGCAGAAACCCCATCTTTCCTGGGAACTTCCAGGAAGTTAGCATTAAGCATCACATTGATATGATTAGATAATTTCAAGCAATAAAGTGCATGAAATCTCCATCTCGGATGTACTTTGCCTTTAAATAGCACATCTAATATATAAAGCCTTTGTAGGAAAAAAGGGGAATTTTGAAAGAAGAATCAGTCACAGGTGAGAAAAAAGTAGATAAATCACAAGTTTAGAGTTCAGAATTATTGGATCTAAGAATTGAAACATGGAATCCAGCCATAAAAATGCCAACCACAATTAATAACCAAATCGGGATTTAAAAGTCTGATTAGAAGATACAAGAATGGTATATTATACATAGCCATTTACAGAAAGAAACTTGAAAATATAGTTGCTGTAAAATTGAAAAATAAAAGCAGAATTGCAAGATTAAAAGAACTGCTAAGAAGTTGACTTCATATTAGGATTTGAAAGGTTTTCTTTTTAAAGATACAACACTGGACTGGACCTACTAACTTTTATCAACAACTTTATTCGTCTTTTGAGTGAAAGTGATATGTAATATCATAAGAAGTGAACTACCTCTCTAAAGACTTGAGGGTGAACGCTTCTTCCTGGAAATAACCTCTCCTAAAAAATTACTGGCATAATAGCCGGGATTTCGTGAAATGTTTTGCATTATAAATCCAGGAATATCAAAAAGCAAAACACATAAGTCATGATGATATATCTGCACATTATCCAGAAATTATGTAACCAGTAGAATGGTAGATAAAAACGCTGAAAAAGGAGATTAAAAAAATTGCTTTCTGATGGAGTTGCTCTCTTGAGATTCATTTTTACTTTTGTCCAGATGTTGAAGAATAGAAAAATGCTGAAATTTTTTTTCTGGCTTCCCGTGTTTCTGTGTCTGATCGCCTTTCCCGTAACTGCCGCAACTAATAATTGGGAACTTATCCCTGAAAACCCTGTCGTTGGGGATATTATAGAGATAAAGGGAACCGATTTTACGGGAGAGACAGCGGAAGTGCAGGTGACGTTTGAAAAAGATATCCCTGTCTCGGACGGCAGGTACGAATATTTGCTTGAAGGCGTAACAATCCCGGACTTTAACAACCGCTTTACTGTGAAGGCTACAGGAGCTGATGACCTGAACTTGAGGGTAAAGATGCTACTGTGGGTAACCAAAACTGGAGAGGCAAAGGACGGGGCCACCACCGTTTCTCAATCAAATGTCCCTCCAGGAACATACAAGATCAAGATCGACGGAAAAGCAAGTACCTCAAGCGTCAAAATTAAGATTACGGGGCTCCAGCAGGTCGAGGTGAATTCCGATGGGAGCTTTAGCTATGAATATGATAGTCAATCCATACCTGCAGGCAATTTTGAGGTAAAGGTTGGAGGCGTTGAAAAACAGATCAAACTGCAGCCTGGAGAAAGCCTGCCTTCGGAAATAGTGCCCTCTTCAGAGCAAAAAACTGATCCCGAAAAAGAGGAAACGAAAACAAACGAAACGAAAACAAATGAAACGAAAATAAATGGAACAGAAACTGGAGAAGTGAAAAAAGAAGATTTGCAGGGTTGGAAAGCCTCATATATGCCGATAGCAGGAATCCTGGCAGGAATTGTAGTGTTCCGGTTCTATTTGAGGACAAGGAAATATTAAAAGAAAAAAAGGTTTTTATAAGGCAAAAAAGTCTTTAAAAATATAAAGTTCTTAGAGCGTGTCTTAAAATTCAAACCATTTACACAATTGGATAATAAGCAACGTTAATTTCAAATTCAGATCATAAATTATTCCGAAATTCAGATACACATTGACTTTAAAGATAGTACTTTATCCCAAAGACTTACGCGCTTGATGTATAAAATCAATCACAAGAAACATCATCGTTAAAATTACATATTAGACATATAACAGGTTAATGCCCCCGTTATTCGGTTCGAATGCTTAAGTCTTATCCCAATTGTAGACTCAAATTTAATTTTAAGACAGGCTCGAAGAAATCCTGCAAAATATATTTAATAGGAAACAGATGTTTTAAATAAATACATGAATGTTGGATGGTATTAAATAGAATACTAATTGTATAATTCCTGCTTTATTTGAGAATAAGAAAACATTAAAAAGTACCAGTGGTTTTAGGGTAAAAGAGTCTTTAAAATCTAAAGATCCTTTAGAGATCCTGCAAAATATCTTTAATAGAACACATACTTTAAATAAATATATGAATGTTGAATGGTATTAAATAAAATACTAAATTAAAAGATATTAACAGCTAAAACCCTAAATAAGCAAAAATGTCAAACCGAAGCAGAAAAGCCTGGATAAAGCAGGAATGACAGTAATTAAGGGGTGTAGTAATTGAAGAAAATAACAGGAATGAATGGAATATATAGTAGAAAGTGGAGAGTAACCTGGACGGTTTTGATCCTTGTCTTTTCACTTATTTCAGTATCAGCAGCTTATTCGGTAAAAGATCCCTGGGTTGCATCCATTGAAAAAAATGGCGATAACGTTCTTTTCGCAGACCACAGTGAAAGCCTGACTGAAGGCGGCTGGATTCTTCTTAGCGGAGGAAAAGAAATCCAGCTCCCACAGCCATTTACTTTCACGTATTGCGGAACAGATAACCTGAAAAGCAAAGGAATAAACCTTGAACTAAAATCAGGGACACAGGAGAACAATACTGAGCTCACATTTACATACCCGTATTCCACTCATCCATTTTATACTGTAAATCAGAATGTGAAAATGGATTATAAAGGACCTGCGGTTTTCGGGCAGCAGAAAGTGAACGTTTACCTGATCAAGGGACTCGGCATATCTTCCTTTGGTAAGGCAGTTAAGGAAATCACGGATGAAAAAAACCTGAGTTTAAATTACACCGTGACATCTACAACTCTGGACAAAAACGGTGACCTGTCTGCTCCCTTGCAATTTAAATCTCTTCCTGCAGGCCATTATGGAATCGTAATAACACTTGCAGAAAACGAAAGTACGAAACCTGTCGGACTGGAGAAGAAAGTCCTTTCGGCAACCGGTTTTGAAGTACTGGAATACGATCTGAAAACAAAAGTTGCAAACACTCTGGAAGAAGGCAAAGACCTTGAAGTCAACCTGGATCTGAAAAAGAACACCGAGCCGGAAAACTCCAAATACGGTGCCGTGCTGATAAGTAAAGACGCCTACAGGGCACTGATAGAAGTCAACTCAAATGGCACGAGAGACGGGACTGAAATCTGCTTAAATGGGATTGACATTATCGAAGATTTCGGCATCAATTCCACAAACTTTGAGTCCAAACTCGACAAAGATGAGCTGACAAAGGAAATACAGACCGTTATTGGAGAATGTAATGGTACGATAACTATAGGAGAGAAGGGCCAGAGCACTCTTTCCCTGACAACCTTTGACCTGCCCGCAGGCGACTACTTCCTCTTTACAGGCGCCTATGAAAAAGGCAAAGGCATTACGGGTGTAGACCAGACAGAGCTGAGCATATGTGCTGTAGCAGACAGTTCACAGCCAATTGACTCTGACTCCAGCCTTTCGAATACCCTCCCAGTAGAAGACAAAGCTTCCACTCTTGAGGAAAGCTCCAACCTCAAAACTGCCAATGCAGCTGGAATCGTGGATGCTGGGTCTATTGCAGGAAAAGTAGCAGACATCGTGAAAAACCCTCCTAAAGCTACCTCGTTCTTAGTAGGATTTGCAGGGACGCTCGCAGCTGGGATGGTACTAATGAGAATTAAAAAATAAAACCCGAACAGAAAATCGAGAAATTTAAGATTTGAGGGCTGATTTTTTTACAATTACAGCCTTCAATTTCAAATTTATAATATTTTTGTATATAGATGCTAGGCTTCCTAGTGTATAGGAAATTTAGTTATGAGTCATCATAAGTAAGAAAGGGACTACGGATGAGATCTTTTTTAAATATTAATGCCCTATAATTAAGTTGCCAGGATACTAGTTTGGACGTAAATATTTACGCTTAACTTCTCATACTTTATAATAATGGAAAATCCGGCCAGCCAGAAAAAATGTAATTTTGTAAATAAATTATTTCCTTCAATTAGTCTTTTGGAGCTAGCGGACCCCGTGCTGTTGCGATTACATCTTAACTCCCAGAAAACCTCCGATTTCCTGTGATCCCGAAGTGGAACTCGGACGGCGCAACTAGGGCGGAACGACTCAGGTGAGACCCAATTCTGGAAAGAAAAGATACATCCGTGTTTTCTTTATTCCTTGTTCTTCGGCATCTTCCTGGTTTAGCTTTTATTTTGGGATTAGAAAGGGTAATCAGTCAGAAAATTGAGGCAAATAAATAAGTAATTCATTGATATGAAAATTTTATATTCCGTTACAGATATAGCTTTAAGATTATTTTCACATTATTTTTTTGTCCGCAGGATCATTCTACCTATTAAAATGCCTTCATTAAAAACCAGAAGTACCATTGTTATATTTTAAGGAACTATAACTTCAGCACGTTTTTTCCTTTCTTAGTTATGCACTGGTAGCCTTTACCCGTTCTAAGCTCGTTACCCATCTGTGTGATTTCCTTTCAAAAGCCATCGTACAAAAATTATTAGAGAAAGTTTTAAGGATGTAACCTCAAATTTTAAGAAATTCTGCTGATAAGTATAAGGATAGGCATAAATATAAAATAAATAAAAGTTTAGAATATAAATCTGTTAAATGTGAGTTTAGATTCGAGATGCAAATGCTAACATTTAAAATCGAAAGAACGCATTGACATAGTGCGGCATGTCACCATTCGGGCTCTTTAGAGGTTTAAGAAGAATTTTCTCCTAGAGGAAATATATGAAGATAATTATATAAATTTAGTGGATTCACATTATGATATAATGATGGAACTATAGGAAACAATTATATAAAGTTAGTGAATTTATATTGAGGCATGATAAAAAAATAATAATAATAATAATAATAATAATAATAATAATAATAATAATAATAATAATAATAATAATAATAATATCCAGGCTAGCTTTTGGTAAAACAAATATATAATTGTGTAATTGAACTGTGATTTTGAAAAAGCTATCCTGAAGATATAATAAAAAGCAAATCCAAAAAAGACATCATGCGGCTAAATAGTTTTCAAATCCGCTCCCGCATGCAGCTGTACATTCCCAAGAAAGTTCCAAAACGTCCTGCGTTTTCAGACTGCATCTATCCATATATTATACTACTTGCCGCATTTCTGGCAGGAAAAAAGAAAGTAAAGAACAGAATCTGGGAAAAAAGTCGTTCAACCTTCACCTGATTCAACTCAGAAAGAAATTATAAAATAGGAAATCAGGAAAAGAAGAGAAACTTATTTAATTTTGCAAAACAGTTTATATAAAGGAAAATCGAGCGAAAGGATAAAATGCATTAGAAAAAAGTACTTACTTCCCTTAAAGAGAGATATAGTCTTTGATTACAACCAGCTTTGATATAACCCGGATGACCTGTATGACTGGAAGAAAAGTTTCCTCAGATCTCTTGATTGTTATGGGGCTCGTGCTCCTTACAGATATCTTTGTGCTCACACCCGGACTAAGTGAAACTGTACTCCGGAACATACTTGGACTTCCCCTTGTGCTTTTTCTGCCGGGGTATGCTCTGATTGCAGCTCTATTTCCTGCAAAATCCGACCTTGACGGGATCGAAAGGACTGCTCTTTCCTTCGGGCTGAGTATTGCAGTCGTGCCCCTAATTGGACTTGGTCTTAACTATACTCCATGGGGGATCAGGCTCCTGCCAATTCTTATAAGCCTATCAGTTTTCACCTTTATGATGTGCGGGCTTGCATATCTCAGACGAGTAAAGCTCCCTGAAAATGAGGCTTTCAATGTTTCCTTCAAGGCAGCTGTATTTTCGCTCAAAGCTGAAGTTATGGAAAAATCGGAGTCAAAGCTGGATAAAGTACTTACTGTTTTCCTGATTCTGTCCATTCTCTTGTCTGTCGCAACCCTTGTGTATGTAGTAGTAACCCCAAAAGAAGGAGAACATTTCACCGAGTTTTATCTTCTCGGACAGGAAGGAAAGGCAGACAATTACCCCACAAATTATACGCTCGGGGATAATGGAACTGTAATTGTAGGAGTTGTGAACCACGAATACAGGCCAGTAAATTACACAATGCAGGTAAAGCTTGAAAACAGATCCCTGCCGGAAAATATGCAGCAGATAAAGCTTAATCATAATGAGACATGGGAAAACCCAATTACGCTCAATCCTCCAGTTGAGGGAAAGAACATGAAGCTTGAGTTCCTGCTTTTCAACGATACAGACAGCAGTGTACCCTACAGGGACCTCCATCTCTGGATAAATGTAAATGCAACAACAGAAACTAAAGGTTCAGAAGTCCAGACTGCGGAAGAAAAAACTGCACAGAATCAGACAGTTAAATCCACAGCTTGAAAACCTTTACATGCAAATTTAAGCTAAATACTCTGTAACCTTAGAATAAGCGAAACTCGGCAACGTAAACATGAAGACAAGAGAATAAAAACTTAATTAATTCCAGTTTTAAAACTTAATTCATTCCAGTTTTCCAAAGATTAACAAAACTTAACGCTTATCATCAAAAGCAGTTAACTACCAACAAAGCCTTATATAAAATTTACAATAAAGGCTTGTAAAGTATCAGGTCTGCGCAAAATTTCTAATGATCTATTGTAAGAATCGGTAAAAAACTTGTAATAAGAGGTACACAGTAGATCTGAACTTGTCCCGATTAAAAAAGGAGTAATTTCCGTGAAAAATTTAATTAATTTTCATAAAAGGCGAAAAGAACCGAATCTTCTGATAAGCGTCTTAGTTCTGATTCTGACTTTGCTGGTAATTTTTCCTGGAGTTGCATCCAGTAGTAATTTAGAGTCATCTTCTTCTCCACAGATAGGGCATGTTCAAGAGCAGATATCTACCAAAGCCCTGGAGGAATCCGGAGATTCCAGAGTTACTTCAGTCTCGTATGGAAATCTAGGACTTTTCCAAAAAATAGGACAATATATAGATATTGTATATACGCTTGAAGGAATTGTAGTAGCAATCCTGATCCTTATTTTGTATCGACGCATGACTATGGAAGAGCTAAAAAAATTCACAAAAAATCCTCTGAAAGGCCTCTATTCACGTCAAACCTGGGAAATAAGCAAAACTGAGGAAACTGACCAGGAAAAATCCGAGATGAGGAGAATCAGGCTTTTTACTGCAGTTCCAATTCTATTCATAGCCTTTGCTGAACTTCTTCTCTTTTCAGGCAGGAATGGGGCAGCTGTCTGGATTCACATTATAACTTTGATTGCACTTTCTCTTTCCAATTTATACATAAAAGATCCTAAAATACACAACATCTACCAGTCCCTGATGCTTCTCCCAGTCCTGAGGCTTGTAAACCTTTCAATGCCTGTCTTTTATGATAAAACCCTTTATACCTTCATTTTTGTCTACGGCCCCCTGGCGATCCCGGTGGCAGTTATAATAATGAATCAACGGAAGGTTTTAGAGCAGATTGGAATTTCCCGAAAGAATATTGGAGTCTATATGATTCTTTCGATTCCTCTGGGCTTTCTGGTTGGACTCGGAGAATACCTGACCATCCGCCCACAGTCCCTGATCCCTGACCTCACTTTTGAAAGTCTGCTTATACTCTCCATTATTATGATTTTTTTTGTGGGTCTTGTTGAGGAGCTTATTTTCAGGTCAATCATCCAGACCAGGCTCGAGCAAGCGCTCAGTGCCATTGAATCCATCTTAATTACAAGTTTCCTGTTCGGACTCATGCACTCAGGGTACGGCACCTTCTATGAAATTCTCTATACAGGCTTTGTAGGATTATTCATGGGTTTTGCCTTCTACAAAACAAGGAGCCTTCCCTTTGTTGCTGTACTGCACGGCTTAGTCAATGTTTTCCTTTTCGGGATCCTGCCCTATTATCTAAGCGGCTGGGCAGGATTCTGATTATTTATCAAAAATCATTTTGCAATATTAACTCTTAAATATTTTAAGGTTGCATTTTCTTGGCGCTATCCAAGTTTCTTTTAGTTATCACAGCTAATATATTATTTGTTTTATCTCAACATGTAGGTACAAAATCAGATACAGTACATGTTGACTGAAGTTTTCTTTATATAATTAAGCCATATTCGACAGATCGACATTAAGATATGGATATTTTCATGAGAGCGTTTTTCAGACATAATATAAATAATTAGTATATTTGAAAATGATTAACTTATGGCCCAAATCTCACTACTTACATAAGTAGCGAACCATTTTTGCAATAATGTTTAGTATAAGAGGTGATCAGTTTCCCTCAACACAGTCTCAGTAAAAATGCTCGGACAAAAATAAGTTACTTGCCGAATGTAGGATTAAGAGTCTAATGCTATTGATTTTTAGCTCAGTCGCATAAGTCATTCGCGTTTCATAATTTTTCAATTCCTTTTGATTCATAGCGCTCTCTGCCTGCCCAGAAGTCTGGGAAATAATAAACCTTAAGCGACTTACAGATGGGCTTGAGAATTAAAGAAAATTATGCAAAAAAGTTAAAAACCGCCATATAAAGAGTTGAATAAATAATTTAGAAAGAAGAACTGGACAGAAAATCTCAAGACAAATATCAAAAAATAAAGATATGATAATAGCTGATCTCTATAAAAATAGAAATTTATAGAAGAGATCCGGAAGCCCGGAATCAGATAATCATAGTAACTTTGAAGTAGAGAATCGCTACAAAACTGAAAAGCAAAGGCAGGATTGCCGCGTTAAATGAGCTACTTAGGTTTTTGCTCCACTTTCCAGACGCTGAAAGAATCACCTTTAAAGAAAGGAGAGCTATTAATCCAACAACAACTGCAGCCCCATATTGAGGAAGACCGGGGACTGTAATCATAGAAACTGCGCTCGAGGACGCGCTCGAAGAAACAATGGAGATACTGCTTAGCAACATAGAGACACCTTCTGAACTATAACCTACAAACAAATATTGTATAACCAGTGGAATAATAAATAACCATTGGAATGACAATACACCATTGAAGTAATAATACAATGTAGTATAAAAAATTATTCATTTAATAATGTGAAGAGACTTCTAACTCTAGACGAATTAAACAGTCTATCGATGATGATCAACTACGACAAACAGATATAAGAGGAATAGATGTGCAATCAACACAACTATTCAAATAGCACAACTTTCACAGGAAGTTATTTCTTCACCGCAAATTAGCAGGAAAAGAAATTTAACATTCCTCTACCTTTTTCCTTCCCATTTCAAAAGCCCTGAGGTTTACTTCAACTGTTTTTTGCGGCACAAGGGCTTTAACGCTTTCAAGCAGGGTTTCTTTTGGAATCGGCAGATAACCTGAAACTGCCCCCACCATCACTACATTCATTGCAAGCCTGCTCCCGGCTTCAAACGCCAGTTCATCGGCGTTGAATGCTTTGACTATGTATTTTTCAGAAAGGACGTCAAGTATATCCGAAACCTCAGGGTATTTTGCAAGGCCTGAAGTGACAGTAACAGAGAGTACGGTCTGAGTATTTACTATGACAACTCCCCCATCTTTCAGGAAATCCAGGTACCGGACTGCCTCCATGGGCTCAAAGGCAAGCATAAGGTCTGCACCTTTTTTCGGGATCATGGACCCGAAATCTTCCCCTATGCGGATGTGGTTTACAACCGAACCTCCACGCTGGGCCATTCCGTGGGTTTCCGCAGCCCTGATAGGCAACCCTGCAGCAACTGCGGCTTTTCCGATAATATCCGAAGCAAGGATTGCACCTTGCCCCCCGACTCCTGTGATAAGGAGGTCGAATTTCTTTTGCTCAACCAGACTCATTTCTTCACCTCCAGGATGGCTTCAAACTTACAGATCTGGGCGCAGACCCCGCACCCACTGCAAAGAGCAGTGACTACAGCGCGTTTGCTTTCCTCATCAAACTCAATTGCAGGGCATCCGAACTTTACACATTGCTTGCAGCCTTCGCATTTTTCAGGGTCAACGACATATGTCATCCGACATATGCCCGCTCTTTTTCCGGAGATCACACAGGGCTGCCTGGCAATAACCACGGCTGTGCCTTCAAAATTTTTTGCTGCCCTGAAAGCTTCCTGGGTTTCTTCAAGCTTGTAAGGGTCAACAACAGATACGGATTCTGCTCCCATGGCTTTGCAGAGTTCGGCAAGCGAGACCTGTACATTTGGCTCTCCTGTCACTGTAAAACCGACACCAGGGTTTGGTTGGTGCCCTGTCATGGCCGTAATGCGGTTGTCTAAAATCGTAACTGTGATATTTGCTTTATTGAAAATTGCGTTAAGAAACGAGTTCATGCCTGTGTGGAAAAAAGTTGAGTCCCCTATAGAACAGCAGATAGGGCGCTTTTCCCCGGCATGGTAAAGTCCTGAGGCAATACTGATGCTTGAGCCCATACAGAGCGTTGTCTCAACAGTCCCGCTCTGGATTCCCAGAGTATAACAGCCGATGTCGCTGGGATAAATAGCATCCTTTCCAAAGACCTTTTTCATGGAATAGAAGGTTGCCCTGTGAGAGCAACCTGCACAAAGGGCAGGCGGACGAGGGGCGAGCTCAAGAGTCGTGCCTGAAGGTTCAGGTTCTATGCTAAGGCCAAGGACTTTCCTGAGAGCCTCAAGGAAGGCATTTACGTCCAGTTCCCCTTCCCTGGAGACAAAACCGCCTGTTTTCCCTAGAATAGAGACGTTAAGACCTGCTTCCTGCGCAATCATCCTTACCTGTTCTTCCACAACAGGCTCAAGTTCCTCGAACACAAGGACAGTATCCACAGTTTTAAGCAACTCAAGAATCAACTTTCTCGGAACCGGATAAGCTCCGATCTTCAGGAAAGAAGCTTCAATCTCAAGTTCTGCAAGAGCTTCTTTTGCATATACCGAGGCAATACCTGCGCCTATTACCCCCAGTTTTGCGCCGGGTTTCACTTCCAGGGAATTCCAGGGAGATTCGGTAAGGGCATCTTCAATGGGTTGCTGGATAGAGAGGAGGTGGGTATGGCGTGTACGGGCATTTTTGGGCAGCATGACCCAGCGGTCGAGAAGTTTTTCAAAATAGGGAGCCGGTTTTTCTACGGGTATCTCCCCGAGTTCGATATCCGATTTCCCGTGCGAGATCCGAGTTGTAGGCCGAAAGACCACAGGAATTTCGAATTTTTCGGAAAACTCGAAGGCATAGGGAAGCATATCCTTGGCTTCCTGAGGGGTTGAGGGATCAAAACAGGGTACAAGGGCAAACTGGGCATAACGCCGTGTATCCTGCTCATTCTGAGAGGAATGGCACGAAGGATCGTCGGCTACGATTGCAATCAGCCCGCCTTTTGTCCCTGCATAGGCAAGAGTCATAAAAGGATCGGCTGCAACATTCAGCCCGACGTGCTTCATAGTCACTACAGAGCGGACCCCTGCCCAGGCGGCCCCGACTACAACCTCCATTGCGACCTTTTCGTTAACAGACCATTCAATATGGTAGTCCCGGTCTTCCCGGCATGCAAGCGTATCTATAATCTCCGAGGAAGGGGTTCCGGGATAGCCTGCAATAACCTGCACGCCTCCTTCGAGAAGCCCGCGGGCAATTGCCACGTTTCCAAGCATGTACTCACGCATTGTCATAATTATTGTCTCCAGAATTTAAACAGGGAAAATGGATCTATTATATAGTTTATTCGGATACTTGATTCCCTAAATTGTCAGAATATTTTATTCAGTACAATTCATTAAATTTATTGTTCCGTGAATAGTTATCGGAAAACAGGCAACAGTAACATAAAGGTAATGTTACCTTGATGAAGTTCCATATAATAACGTCTGCCGTTAGGCAAACTAAGTAAAACTTTGCATTATCCAAAGAACATGATTAATAATATACTTTCGGATTATGGGAGTCGGCGAAACATCTCAGATACAGTTCCTCTTTACAATTTCGACTCTGGCTCTCTAAGATTTACATATTCCGGACCAGTCATGAGTATCCCCGATTAAAATCACCTGAAAAAAGCCCGCTGAGAAAAATAAAAAGAGTGGATTAATACCTGACATGTTCCAGAAACTCTGCAAGCTTTGCAATTTCTTCCAGCTCAATGTCAAGTTCTTCGCCTTTAAGGGAAGCTTTAAAAAGTTCTCTTTTTGCCGGGATTTCAGCCACTACGTTTGCGCAGTTCACAGAATTCAGCATTTCTTCCCTGATATCAGGCTCAACTCTGTTAAGCACAAAATAGACGCTGCATCCGCACTGGCTGCCAAACTCATCAAACTTTTTCGAAAGCTTGAGGGACTCGTAGGAAGGGTCGACAACTACGAGAATCAGGTCAAAGTCCTTATCAACCCCGCGCCCGAAGTGCTCGGTGCCAGCTTCCGTATCCACAATTACCACATCATTTTTTCCAAGGTCGAGGTTTTCAAGAAACTCCCTGGTCAGGACACCCATTGGACAAGCACAACCCTCCCCAAAATCATGAATTTTACCAACAGCCATCAGCCGGATTCCTTCTTTTTCTTCCACAAACTCCGCCGGGAGGTCGGAAAAACCCCACCTGTTCTTAAAAAACCGGGACTGCTGCTGCGCTGGCTTCCCTGTTGAATTCTCATTGGCTGCAAGCCCCCAGAACTGAGTAGTCTTGGGAGATTTCTGCTTTTCTTTAAATCCCTTCTTCCCCCCAAAATACTCCATAAGATCCTGGGGAGCTACCATCCCCAGCTGGCTGTGCAGTCCATAATTGGACTCGTCAATATCAAGTACAAGCACGTTTTTCGTTTTTGCCATCTGCTTTGCCAGGAGAGCAGAAATCGTACTTTTTCCGCTTCCTCCTTTTCCACACACTGCTATTCTCATATTCAGTTCACCTACTCCAGTAATTAATTCTGCTGAATTAAAAACGCTTCCTTTAAACATTCGCCCAAAAGAAAGGAGAAGAAGGAAAAAGAAGGAAAAAGAAAGGAGAAAAAGAGAGAAAGAGGAAAAAGAAAGGGAGAAGAAAAGAGAAGAAAGGGAGAAGAAAAGAGAAGAAAGGGAGAAGAAAAGAGAAGAAAGGGAGAAGAAAAGAGAAGAAAGGGAGAAGAAAAGAGAAGAAAAGAGAAGAAAGGAAACAAAGGAGAAAGGAAACGAAGGAGTGAATATCAGATATTGAGAAAAAAGTTCCGTTTTTAAATGGAGATTAACATGTGATCGTGGGAGGGTAAACGATCCGATAAAAAATCATCTCTGTTTTTGGTATATGGGATGTAACTGGGGTGAGCGATTTCCCCATAAATAATTATGAACCTTTAGTATATAATTGCGCATGTTTTGATTCTTTTTGCAGTAATTCTGGTATCAGGTCGAGTATTTGAGCTCTAATTATAAACATAGAACCTATCCTAAAACTTCATCTAATCTCATAATTGCTGCTAACATTACAACTCCAATGTATGATATTTCTTTGATTTCATATCTTGGAAATACTTTCTTAAATGACTCTATCCAGCTAAAAAACCTCTCTACTGTACTTTTCTTTTTGTATTCTTCCTGATCTACCTCTATTAGTCTTCCTCTCTTCTTATTCTCCTGATTTCTCTTGTTTACTGGTATATTGGACTTTATTCCTCTTTTTCAGTTATATATTCTAATCTTAGCTGTATCATACATAGCTACAGAGAACGTCTTTCCACGTACAACCTGTCATAACGACGTACAAAATGCCGTTCATTAACTTTCGTATCTGCACGTGACCTTCCTGTATGTGGTTTTTGAGGAGGAAGATAAGGTTTTATAAATCCCATAGAACGTCACTGATTTCATAGAATACATAAAAAGAAAGGTATAATTTCAATATAATATTAGTTTCAGGATAGGGCTCATCAATAAACATAAGATCCGTGATTCTGATAAACCCACAGCTTTGACATGACTATCGTCCATCCCTCAACTGAGCCATACCGGGCTTTCGCCGCCGACAATTGACGAAGGCCGGTATCTATGTTTTACCCGAGTCTGCGGCTCCGCACGATTAGGCCCCACGTAAATCCAATTGTCTTTGTGATATTATAACCGGGCAAGTACGGCGTACTGACAAGTAAGAGTTATTGAAGGATACGCACCTAATGGTACGGCTTTTTACTACCGAGTTACTCAATTTTTTTGGAACCGATCGGTATAAATACTATGTCATCTACCGATATATCGATTGTCGATAAGTAGGGATACAAACCATGGAAGAAAAAATGTGTACAGAGATCAGGCGGTCTTTTCTCAAGTATATCGTGCTGAAAATTATTAAGGATAAGCCTACTCATGGCTATGACATCATCAAGAGAGTCGAGCTCCTCTCAAACGGGCGCTGGACTCCGAGTGCAGGTTCAATCTACCCAATCCTGGAGGGACTTGAGTCAAAAGGCTTTATTCAGAGCGAGGGGATCGAACGCAGGAAGGTATACACGATCACCCCCAAGGGAGTGGCTGGGCTAGATCGCATGACGCAGGAGAAACTGGAACTCCTGAATGAAATGTCTCGGATCATCAACAGTGTGACTGAAGATAATGATAATAGTGATACCGACGGGACGGGCGACAATATCCAGAGCGTTGTGCAGCAGTCTGAGGAGACGCATGACTGCGGTCCTAGGACTCTAAAAACAGATGAAGATAGAAGGTAATAAATTGAGTAAAAATAGCAATTTGATAGATAAAGTATCCACTGGAGGATCTGGGGACAATATTTCGTACAAGTGGATTGCATTGTTCAATGTGACCCTGTCATCGCTGATGGGCACGATAAACGGCAGCATTATCCTGGTCTCGCTGCCTGCGATATTCAACGGCATCCATATTAACCCGATGGCTCCGAATGCATTCCAGTACCTGTTGTGGATCCTGATGGGCTATGGTCTGGTAACGGCGACATTGCTTCTCAGTATTGGTCGGCTGGCTGACATTTATGGCCGGGTAAAGCTCTTCAGGCTAGGCTTTCTGATCTTTACCATCGGTTCAATCCTGCTCTACCTGACGCCTAGCACAGGCAATACTGGCGCGCTGGAGCTAATTATTTTCAGGCTCATACAGGCTGTTGGCGGAGCATTCACCATGGCGAACGGTGCAGCCATTATCACAGACGCATTCCCGGTCAGCGAGAGGGGCAAGGCACTAGGCATAAACATGGTCGCCATCATGTCGGGCCAATTCATCGGCTTGCTACTGGGTGGCATACTGGTTACGTACAACTGGCGCTATGTTTTCCTGGTCAATATTCCATTCGCCGTTCTCGGAACAGTATGGTCTTACTGGAAGATGAAGGAGGTTTCGTTCCAGGCGTCCAAGACAAGTATCGATGTTGTGGGCAACCTGGTCTTTGTCGGCGGGCTGACCTCGCTTCTGGTCGGCGTCACATATGGCTTGATGCCTTATGAACACAATGGCATCACCGATGCGATGGGCTGGAGCAGCCCCTGGGTGATAGCTGCAATCGTTGTCGGACTACTGCTGCTAATTAGTTTCCCATTTGTAGAGAGTAAGGTGAAGAACCCCGTATTCCGACTGGAGTTTTTCAGGATCCGGGCTTTTGCCTACGCGAATATCGCCAATTTCACTGCAGCTATTGCGCGAGGTGGTGTCATGTTTATGCTCATTCTACTGCTGCAGGGTATCTGGCTACCTCTCCACGGTTACCGCTTCGAGGACACGCCTTTATGGGCAGGTATCTACATGCTGCCCATGACCCTGGGCTTTGTAGTCATGGGGCCAATCTCCGGGATACTCTCGGATAAGTATGGGCCCCGATGGATTGCCACTGCTGGAATGGCTATCGTGACACTGGTCTTCATCGGGCTCGCGTTGCTTCCGTATAACTTTGACTACTGGGAGTTAGGAATACTGATCTTCTTCATGGGCATCGGCAATGGGATGTTCAGCTCTCCTAATAGCTCATCGATAATGAATTCCGTGCCACCTGAGGATCGGGGCGTCGCGTCGGGCATGATGTTCACACTGTCGAACTCGGCCAATACGTTGAGCATGGCCGTATTCTTCACTATCGTGATAGTGGGTATTCAGGAAACTTTTCCGGGCGCGATCCAAAGCTCGTTCGCCAGCTTTGGGTCTTTACAGATTACCTCTGCTGTGCAACAACTTGCGGATCATCTGGCCGCCATGTCACCAACCAACGCACTGTTCTCCGCCTTCCTGGGCTACAACCCTATGGATTCAATCCTCGGTGCAATAGACCCCAGCATCGTAAACTCGATACCGCAACAGATCGTGACCACGTTGAAGAGCAATTACTGGTTCCCGAAGACACTGCAGCAGGCATTCATGCCAGCGCTGCGGATTTCTTTCATAATCGGGGCTGTATTCTCAGGCATAGCTGCGGCGCTATCGGCGATGAGGGGAGAACGGTACGTGCACGAAACTAACTGCCCGGCCAACGATGTGAGCATAAGTGGTTTTCCGGGAGAAAAAGAGAGTACCCGGGACTGATAGTGACTAACCGGCGTCTGGAAAAGAGCGACTGTGGCAGCTTCAAATTGAAGAATATATTGAGGCTCGAATTGATGGTTGCATGAATGTCAAATCTCTCAAGGAACCGTATTTAGTCAATTACCCCTGAGCTAAAGACTCAGGGGCTTTCTAACAAGCTATAATTGACCAGATCCGTTTTAGAGCAAAAATAGAAACTAAAAAACTACTTAAACGTTTTAAAAAACGCTTTAATGAAGAAAACATCTATGAATACCGGAGACAGAGAGTGGACGAATAACCGATTGAATTAGTCAACTTCTCACGCTAAAGCATCGACGCTTGCGTTTCTAGGTCTGAGTTTTCCAAGCAGAACACAATAGGCAGGTTGACTACTGCCCTAAACATTATATTTTTTAAAGCGTTGAAATCAGCATTTTCAGTATGACCACCTTCAAGGCAGGAAAAAGAGGCTTTTGTTGGCAGTGTCACGAATTTGCTGTAAATTTGAAGTCAAGTTTTTGTGTACTATGGGGAAAATTGATCTTCTGATATGGAATAATCTACCCAATAACTTCTGGAGATTTGTGGTTTTACAGAAAAACCAGCCACTACCCCTGTGTTTCTCTGTTTTTCCTATCAGTATAACCACAAGCAGATTATAGTTAAACTAAACCTGCCCTGTCTGTATAAGTGTAGTTTTCTAACGCATAAAAGTATGAAGTACTCAATTTTAGTGCCTCAGAACTCATAGGGCTCATCATGAAATCAGCCAAATTTTTCATCACAGGCACTCGATTAATGTTCAGACAATATGCACGGTTAATATAAGAAATATGTTTCAGAAAAATATTATTCAGTTTTCGCCCCTGAGCTCGGCCTCGATCTCAGCAGCAATCTCGCAGGCAGCTTCTTTTGGAGATTCTGCCTTATAGATGCTTCTTCCCACAATCACCCAGTCTGCGCCTGCAGCAATCACATCTGAAGCTTTTCCTCCCTGGGCGCCCACTCCGGGCGAGATGATAGTAAGTTTGTCTCCGATAAGTTTTCTAATCCTCTTTACTCTTTCCGGTCTGGTCGCCGGGGCAACAAGGCCGAAAGCTCCTGCTTCAGCAGCCATCTTTGCAATCGCTTCTGCGACAGGCTGCATGAATTCGGCTCCGCCGGGGTGGCTCATTTCACTTACAACGAACACGTCTTTCCTGTACTCGGAAGCAACTTCAATGCAAGCATCAAGGCTGTCCCTTCCCGTGAAGCCCTGGACAATGACCGCATCGGCTCCTGCTTCAAAGACCTGCTCGCAGATAAGGCGATTGGTATTGGGAATATCGGCAACCTTGAAATCGGCTATGATAGGGGCAAATTCAGCAAGCTCCCTGATAATCCTGAGCCCTGTAGCGAGTATAAGAGGGTAGCCTACCTTTATAGCATCCACAAATTCCCGGACATCTTCTGCAATCCTAATCGCTTCTTTCCTGTCGGTTACGTCCAGAGCAAGAATCACACAGGTATTCCTTTCCATTAAATCACCTCTTTGAAAGACGCGTCCGCACAGCCGCAACCATCAGCGGAAGAGTAATAGTAGCATCTGCGTAGACAGTCACTGATTTTGCGTTTTCCCCAACCTTTCCCCAGGACTGGGCTTCATCAAGGGTTGCGCCGCTCAGGCCCCCTGTCTCAGGGCGATCCATGGTTAACTGGATTGCATAGTCAAAGGCCTTCGGAGTTACAAGCATGGACTGCAAAATATAGTTTTTGGGAACTCCACCCCCAAGCAGCAGGGCACCTGCACTTTCAGCCTCAAAGCAGATTTCCATGAACTCGTGCATATCAGCAAAGGCGTCTACATGCAAAGGATTTCCTTCTTTGTAAAGCCAGGCCTGAAGCCCTATTACCGAATCCTGCAGAGCAGGGCAATACACTGGCACACCCATTTCTGCTGCAGTTTTCAGGATCGAGGAGTCATCACTGAGGTTTTTCCCGATTTCTGTAAGGACCTGCCGGATAGAAAGCTTTTCCTGGGGAAGCCCGGAATAAACTCCCTGTAAAAATTCTTCAAGGTCTGTGAAGTGCTGGTCAGGAAGATAAACATCGTAAATCCTGTCAATACATTCATGTCTTAGCTGGATATCGTTTGCACAGTCCGTACCCTTATAATGGTGAAGGCCCAGAGCTTCAACAGTGTCGTGTACCATATTGGCTCCGGTTGTGACAAGGACATCGATATGACCGTCGCGAATCAAATCCGCAACAATGTTTCTCATGCCTGCCGGAGTCATTGCCCCTGCAAGCCCGAAAAATTTCGTAGTTTTCTCGGAAGCCAGCATCTCATAATAGATGTCCACAGCCTCAGCCAACCTACCTGCTCCAAAGGCACAGCCGCCGTATTCCCTTACAAGCTCATCTGCGGTCATATTCGCAACTATCTTTGCACCTTTGACTGGAGTTGAAAGTTTTTTGTTTGGAGTATTAAAATCCATTCCATTTCCCTCATGAAAAGGTATGATAGGACCATATCTTTGAAAACTATCAATTTTAGGTTATTTTTGAATCGATACTGGATTACCTGAAACACATAGTATATGATAAACGTTCTCTTTATACATCCCTGACGAAATGTGTATATGCAATAAGCGGGAGCATCAGGCTAGAATACAACCATGTAATATTAATACCCCACAAGATTAAGATATGAAGAATATGTTTGTTGAATAATTAGATAACGAACTGATTAAATACGAAAATATGGGGATTTCGTTTGATAATAGAAAGGTCCTTTTAGATTTCAACCTGAGCGTAAAGAAAAAGCAAAAAGTCCTCCTGCGAGGGAAATCCGGAGTCGAAAAATTACTCTTTTAAAAATACTGCTCGGCTTTATAAAACCTGCGGAAGGCACCCTCTATTTCCGTAACCGGGTAATTGATTCCAAAACATGACCTGAGATTCAGGACATCCTTTGATGAGTATGGTGACCTGAGATTCAGGACATCCTTTGATGAGTATGGACTCGTAAATAAGGAGCTGTACGGGAAAAATGCCTGAAAAAATTATGACTATGAAAGTGTAAAAGGTTGAGAATGCACCCTATTTCAGTTGGGGGTACTTCATGCGTACCCTGTGATATTCTGCCCTATTGGAGTGCTTTTTCGTATGCAGTCTTCTCCGTAATCGACTAGATTCTCAACTGCAGTTTTCAATATAGAAGGATAGAGCTGACCAACCTGTTCCCATACAGGCCTTCCGTGACAGAAAAACTTGAACGTAGGCGTGCCCTGGACTCCGTACCTTCCTACAGTCAATGGACTGGTGTCAATATTCATTCGGGCAAAAACTGCCGAGTTTTTGAATTCCTGTGCATAACTCATAAAATAAGGTTCCATCGCCTTGCAATAAGGGCAGGTCGAGCTGTAAAACATTACAATAACCGGTTTTAAAGAGTCCTCTACCAGCTGTTCCCAGGTCATATCCTCAATTTCAACTACATTGTTTTCATTCAATCAATTACCCCCGAATTATGGAATGAGTTAATAGGATCAAGTTAATAGGGTCAAGTTAGTAGAATTTTAAGCTTGGATAAATCAGTAATTCTGTTTATAAGATTAATATTTTGTGCTTTCATAAGACCAATATTTCTGCTTCATGAAATTAAAGTTCACTCATCTGCATAAATCCCTTGAAAAATGTTAGTGAAAAATTGCTTTTTAGAACGAAAAACTCTAGATAAATAAAGAAGAAAAGAGAATCGAGAAAAATTAGAAAAAAGCTGGTGAATAGAACTGGAAAAATCAGTTCTATCTTTCTCAGGTTATATCGAATCGTCTCGGACACTTGAGCCCGGTTTTTTGCCCATAGACCAAAAAGTTCAGGGTAGGAGAGAGAATAAAGTTTCACAGACAGGTTTTCTTCAGACTCTTTCATCTTTATCTTCAGGGGTCATCATCTCGCAAAAACATGTGCTGCAGATGTATTTATCGTCAAGGCATGTTTCTTTAAAGTCAAGTTTGGGGCCGCCCGGTTTTGTGGTTGCTTCCCTGAGTACATAGAACTTTTCGTTAAATTCGACTGGCTGCCCGCATCTTGAACATACGAAGGGTGGATTTTCAACCGAATCAATCGCACACTCAATGCATATAAGATCGGACTTATCTCCGTGAACATCTTTGAACTTTATTGGTTTCATATCCAGGCTGGTATCCACGACCAGCACGTCTTCCAGCAGTTTCCGACCACAAATATTACAATACTCTTTCATTGTGTCGCCTCCTGTGTTAAGAGGATTTCTCACCAAACCCTGTACTGAGCCTACAAAAGGTTTCAATGTCTCCGTGTTTGCACTCAATCTAATTCCCCATTTTCAGCTTGTTATCCATAATCGTACCGAACCGGGCTATATTAAGGTGTCCAATCCGGCCCAGTCTTTCATACCATTGAGCTGTGTTTCTCACTCTGCTGACATTTGACCTGCCAGCATTTCAGTCTTGAGAAGATAGGTCCAGAGCTGGAAAGGCAAACAATGAATATAATACACTTTTATACATTTTAATTTTTTTAAAAATGTTGTCTCCGAAATACTTTCCGCATTTGAATCGAAACAACATTAGAAAACACTTCATAAAAATACGTTTTAAACCGCTTTCTAGCCTCTGGTTTTAACTTCCCTATATAAAATATAGGGCCTAAAACTATATACAGTTATTGATTTTGATCAAAATTGGGTGAATGATAACACGAATAATGATGATAAAAATAGAAAAAGAATAAAAAGTTAGTAAACAAAGAGAATAAAACAAAGAATTTTATTGATCAAGGATTAATATATAAGACGGGTAAATGAGATTATTCAAAAGGGTTTGAAAAAATGCTTAAGCAGAGATTTGTGCTGGATACTACAGCATTAACGGATCTGCAGACACGTGAGGTCATGGGCTATGCTTCCCTCTGCGAAGGAATGAAAGCAATTCTTGACCTGATAGCTGATGCTCGTCTGCAGTTCGGGATAAGTTGTTACGTACCCTATCCGTCAGTATATAAAGAGATGCATGAATTTGCAAGTCGCAATGGCTGTGACAGGGAAGTTATGGCTAAAATAGATACCTGGCTTGTGAAAAAATCTCCTGACCGCTACAGAGTAAATGTAACTTCGCAGATCTTCCATGAATATGTAGCTTATATGCGGGAGAGGATTAACCGGGGGATGGGGGTTGCAGAGGATGCGATATGGGAAGCAGCCACTGAATGCCTTTTTATGGAAAATCCGCAAAACAAGAAAAAAGAGTACAAGGAAGAGGTTGAAAGAGAAGTAATCGGAGGGATCATTGGCAAATTCAGGAACAAATATCGAGCTGCCCTGAGGTATGGAATTCTTGACAGCGCTCCTGATATTGATGTCCTGATTCTTGCCAAGGAGCTTGATGCGGCAGTTATTGCAAGTGATTATGGGATTGAAAAATGGGCAGAACAGCTTGGAGTCCGCTTTGTGCCTGCAAATACTTTCCCTATGATGATTAAAGAGTATCTGAAGCATCTTCCGGAAAGTGAAAAAGAGCCCGAGCCTGGAAATGGGAACAAAAAGAAAAAAGGACCTTCGGAAGAACTGGAATTCATTTAACAGGTTCAATTTCGAAGCCAGAAGCGTAATAGAAGGCTTGAAATTAAATCCGGGGATTGTCTTCAACGGCCTGTTTCACTGAGATATAGCACATGCAATGCCTATCACAGCGTACATGCAAAACCTATCACACCTTAAGGGCATCATGCCTTTGAGGGGATTATGCTTTTAAGGGAATTTGGGGGTAAGAGTTTGAGAAATATAGTTATAGAAGAGTTGAAAGCATCTGAAGTTTACCGCCAGAAGGTTGAGGTTGTTGAAAGAAAAGGGCTGGGGCATCCGGACTACATCTGCGATGCGATTATGGAACAGATTTCAGTAAACCTGAGCCAGAAATACCTTGAAACTTTCGGGACCATACTGCACCATAATATAGACAAAGGTATGCTCGTTGCAGGCGAAGTGGAAGGAAAATTCGGAGGAGGCAGAATAGTAAGCCCTATGAGACTGATCATCGGGGACAGAGCTACCTTTGAAGCACAGGGTATTGAAATCGATGTTCCTGGTCTTGCAATCAGTACGGCACAGGAATGGCTCTTAGACAATCTCCGTTTTGTAGACCCTGAAAATCTATTTTACCAGGTAGAGCTAAAAAAAGGCTCTGCCGAATTGACTGATATTTTTTCGAGAGGTGGAGAAATACTCGGTGCAAACGATACCTCTGCAGCGGTTGGATATGCACCTCTCAGCCCGACTGAAAAGCTTGTTTTTGAATGCGAACGGCACCTGAATTCAAGGAAGTTCAAAAAAGAATATCCCGAATCCGGAGAAGACATAAAAGTTATGGGGCTCCGGCATAAGGAGGATATGCATTTGACAGTGGCAATGCCGCTTGTGGACATGTTTGTCGAATCTGAAGGAGACTATTTTAAAAAGAAGATAGAACTGCATGAGCAGATAGAAGAATTCGCCGCCGGGTTTGCAGAAAAAGAAAGAGCAGAATTTGAAGGCTGTATGTGTTTAAAGCCCACTGCTTCCCTGAATACGCTGGATGTTCCAGGGAGGGAACTGCAGGGAATTTATACTACTGTAACCGGTACATCCGCAGAAGATGCAGATTGCGGACAGGTAGGGCGCGGAAACCGTGTAAACGGAATAATTCCCTTAAACCGCCCTGTTAGCAGTGAAGCTGCGGCAGGAAAAAATCCTGTAAGCCACATCGGAAAGATCTATAATCTTCTTTCCCACAGAATTGCAGCTCGGATCTACCGGCAGGTGCCTGATGTCTCAGAAGTGTATGTCTGGCTTTTGAGTGAAATCGGGACTCCGATTGACCAGCCCCAGATTGCAACTGCCCAGCTCATACTGAAAAAAGGGTCTTTAAGCGAAGCAGAAAAAGAAGCAACTGAGATAATAGAAAAAGAGCTTGAGAACATACATGCCTTCTCAATGGAACTGGCTGCAGGAAAAATTTCTATCTGCTGAAAGTGTTTTGAAAGGTCCTCTATCAAAAAGCCTGAACCGGACGGAATTGCCCGGATGAGAATTATGAAGGAAGGATTAGAGATTTAGCAAGGAAGAGTTTACACTCCCGCAATGAAAGCTAGAAGAGCAAAAAACATTGCGATTTTGAACATTTTTGAAGATTTCGCAGGATTGTTGCGAGCAAGGATATGATAAATAGCTGCAAGGAAACCCAGGTCTGCCAGAAGGACAAGATAGAGATAACGCAGGCCGAGTACTGACATACGGTAAGGAAGAGGACTCAAAAACACAGCACAAAATCCTATAAGTACTGCAAGATAGCTTGCTTTTTTCGCTCCGATCCTGAGAGGCAGAGTATCTGCCCCTTCTATTTTATCCCCTTCCATGTCCTCGATGTCCTTGACGATTTCCCTGGCCGTAATCGCAAGGGCTGCAAGCAAGAAAAGTACGAAAAGAGCTTCAAGCCCTCCATATCCGAAAACAGAAGCTCCGAACAAAAAACTGGAACCTGTAAGGTAGCCTATGCTCAGGTTTCCTAAAAGAGGGGTACCTTTGAGAGTTTTTGCATAGAAGATAAGTAGCAGAGAGTTAAAAAGAGCAATAGACCCGCAAATCGGATTAATTGAAAAAGCAAGAAGAGTCCCAAGGACAAACAGTAAATAAGAAAAATAAAGTGCTTCCTTTAACTTAACCCTTCCGGAAGGGATAGGTCTCTCAGGGCGATTGATGGAGTCTATCCTGATATCAAAATAGTCATTAATGGCATTTCCCGCACCTGAAATCAGGAATACGGCCAGAAATACCAGGCCTGAATCAAAGAAAGGAAAATTATCAGGGCTGTAAGTACTCAGGGCATCGGATGCCAGGATGTTAAAAGCTATCAGTGTTCCAATTACGGCTGCGAAACCCGCCATAAGGCAGTTTCCGTATCTCATCAGTTCCAGGTATGTGCGTACGCCTGCAGACATCAGAAGAAAGCAGCGTTATAAAGTATTAAAATTATCGGATTAGTTATTACAGATGACTTGCACTACCTTTTATGTAACACACTTATCAAAAAGATAGTATTGGAGTAAGACAAAGTATTATATTTTGCCGTTCTATCTTTTGATACCTGGTAGGGCTGGCCAGTTTCAGCAGACAGCCAGACATAGCCAATGTGATCCCTTGATACCTGACCGCGGGACGCATGATCACCGCCGCGGAACCCAAATCAAATTGAATGCGACTACACCACCCCTAAAGGATGGGGGCTGCTGCCGGGCCGCACGCTCGGTTTTTCAGAAAATCATTGAGTCTCCTCTGCCCGATTTCCTTAATCTACACGATTGAAACTCTGCTTTCGGTTTCCTCTGCGATTACTTAATATAGTGTTTGATTGTGTAAGTTGTCACATTTCCAACTGACTGATAGAAATAGAGAAAAAAACAAAAATCGAAGAGAGTTTACCTCATCCCCGACTGAAGTAGGGGTATTCATGACTTCCGCATTCCCGAAGTAATAAGAGAATTCGGAACTACTATATGTGAGATAAAATATTAATGTCTTGGACCAACAATTTATGGAAAATCTACTCAAATAAAATCCTAAATTTTATTTTCGGTGACTTATATGATTAGTTATTAAATAACTTACTGATGTACCAGAGAGTCCTGTTTACGGACACACAGGCGGAGGCCGATAAAAATGAAAGCTGGTTTTTTTAGTTCTTTAATTTATATATTATTGATGATGCTAATAATCCCTGGAATGACTCCCGGCATGGCATCTGCTCTAGATGGAAATCTCGGAAATGATGGAAATTCAACTATTGGGAATTCAACTATTGAAAATCCAGACATCGGAAATTCAACTATTGAAAATCCAGACATCGGAAATTCAGATATAGTAAATTCAGATACAGGAAATTCAAGTAGCGAAAACTCAAGTAAAGGAAACTCAAGTAACGGAAATGTAAGTAACGGAAATGTAAGTAATGCAAATGTAAGTAATGCAAATGTAAGTAATGCAAATTCTAGTACAGAGGATTCAAGTACCGAAGAAAGCGGAGGAGGCGGAAGCTCCAGTTCCTCCAGCAGTAGTTCAGGAAGCGGTGTTGTTTCCAGAGAGCCAGCTACAAATATTTATGCCAAGGAGCTTGTCACCAGGAGTATTATGGGTGGTTATCCTGTCAGATTCGATTTCGTAGAAAATGTCACCATTACATATATCGAATTTGATCCAATAATGACATTTAAGAAAACGACAACGATTGCAGAAGTACTCAAGAATAGATCTGTTTTAGTCCCAAAATCCTCTCCTGGCAAAATATATAAATATGTGAATATCTGGGTAGGAAATAAAGGAGCAGGACTTCCTACTTCTCTAAAAAATGGATTTGTAGGGTTTAAAGTTGAAAAAGTATGGATTGAAGATAAGAATATCAATGAATCCCTGGTGACCCTTCAATTGTACGATAAAGGTTGGCAGCCTCTTCACACGGAAAAAGTTAGAGAAGACGAAAATTACGTTTATTTTAAAGCGGAAACGCCTGGTTACTCTTCCTTTGCAATAACGGAATATTCCGGACAGGAAGAAAAAGAGGAAATTAGGGGAGCAGAAAAAATACAGGAAATGCTGCTGGGAGACGAAGGAAAGGCAACTTTGAACGGAAGTGCAGGAAAAGGGAACAGTAGAATAAAGAATCCAATGGGAGTAGCTAGAATACTTATTGCAATTTCTCTGCCGCTGTTTATGATTGTTGTAGGATATTTTATGTTGAAGAAAAAAATCTGAGAAAGATTTGAAACTAGGTGAGACTTTGTTCCTCGCCTACTCCTCACTATTTTTCCCATAATTGGGATTCATATGGTTTTCAAAAATCAACTTTTAGAGCCGGCGATTCAGAAGAGGAAAGCCAGAAATTCAATATTCAGGATTTAATCCTTCAATCTGGGAAAAAATTTGTCCATTTAGGCTCCTTCTTCTACCCTGCTTATTTCCTTCTCCTGATGAATTGCCTGGACGGCTACGCTGTAGAGATTTTCCATTTCACGGGCTGACTCCAGAGTGAGTACGGACAGGACCTGAGGATACTTGCCAATGCGCATGATTATTCCCTTAAAGACATTCTCTACGGCCCTTGATAGCATTTATATTTCAGTTGAGATGTCATCTATGTTCAGGTATTTGTGGTCACCTTTGATAATGACCATTGCTCTACTAGCCTCTTTGTAGACATTTGTGGAAAAAAGAAGACCTATCGGAGAAAAGATATTCTGGATTGCGGTTTTAATAGATATTTCCTTGTCAGCTCTGAAAAAGCCTACTAAACTTTTTAGCTTTCTTAATTCATGATTTTCAATTGGTTATTTCCAGGCTGATGTCTATCCATCTGGATTTATGGATAAGGGAACCCATAGATATGATATCCACCCCTGTTTTTGCATAACCTTCAAGGTTTGCCTGAGAAATTCCTCCGGACGCTTCCACAATAACCAAATCTCTAAGCCCTTTTTCTTTAAGTATCTCCAGAGTTTCCCGGACTGCATCGGGCTTCATGTTATCTAGCATGATAATATCAGCTCCGAGTTTCGCAGCCATTACAGCGTCGTCTGCAGACTCGACCTCAACTTCTATTTTTCGGGTGAAGCCTGTTTTTTTCGCTGCCTCAATTGCGGCTTCGATTCCCATAAGTTTGATGTGGTTGTCTTTAATCATCACTGAGTCCGAAAGGTTGAACCTATGGGGATCTCCTCCGCCTGCAGCTACAGCCAGCTTTTCGAATTTCCTTATGCCTGGAGTGGTTTTTCGGGTGCATGCCACCCTCGTAGTTTCCGAATTCTGCCTTACTATATCCATGCAGGCCCGGGTAAGGGTCGCAATCCCGCTCAGGTGCCCGAGGAAATTCAGAGTAAGCCTTTCTGCCCTGAGAATGGAAACTGCCCCACCTTTTAGCCTGAAAATTACATCTCCTTCTTTGAGGCGGTCCCCATCTTTAAGGTTGGTTTCGGCCTGAATCCCAAGATAACAGAAGATTGATCCGGCTTCTTTAATCCCGGCAATGATACAGTTCTCTTTTGCGAAAATAACGGCTTCTGAAGGTTTGTCAGGCACAATAGTGCACGAAACATCATCGTACCCCAGATCCTCTTCTATAAAGCTTTCAATTTCTTTGATAAGCATGATTTTTACCCCGGTATGTTATGTTTCCCGAATTTATAAGATGTACGGTGTTTTTTACTTTCAGGTTTTGTATATTTATAAATGGATTATGAATGGATAGAGAGCAGGATACATTTTTTTGGAAAGAGCATAAATCCAACAGAAGATTTAAAGAGAGGGAACAGAATACAGTATCCCGGCCCTCAGGCTTATGAAGCCTGGTGCTAAGTAATGATATAAATAATGATCAAATTATTGACTATTTCTCAGGAGACTGGAATGCTGAAAATAGGAATTATTGGTTGCGGATTTATTGGCGGACAGATTTGCAGGGCTATTGACGACGGGACTATTAATGCTGAGCTATATGCTCTCTCGGACTCTTCTGAGAGCAAGGTCCTTGAACTTGCAGCTTCCCTGAAAAAGTGCAGTCCTGCCTGTATGAAGATCGAAGAATTGTTGCGTAGCGTGGATCTTGTTATAGAAAGTGCCTCTCAAAACGCTGTAAGGTTCATAGTACCGCAGGCCCTTGAAGAGGGGCGCGATGTGATGGTTCTCAGTGTAGGTGCTCTTGCGGACGAAGAGCTCAGAGAAAGGCTCTTTAGACTTGCAAAGCAAAATAACTGCAAGCTCTATTTCCCTTCAGGCGCAGTTGTTGGCATCGATGGAATAAATTCCGCGTCAGCAGCGGAAATCTCATCAGTTACCCTTACTACCAGAAAACCGCCTTCAGGGCTCATAGGGGCTCCACATGTTACAGCACTGGGAATCGAACTCGACAAGATCGAAAAAGAAACCCTGCTTTTCGAAGGTCCTGCCTCAGACGCAGTAAAAGCATTTCCTGCAAATGTAAACGTGGCAGCCACAATAAGCCTTGCAGGCATAGGCTTTGAGCGGACAAAAGTGAGAGTCATTGCCGACCCTGCCCTGTCCAGAAACGTACATGAGATTACTGTTGAAGGAAAATTCGGCAAATTTTTCACAAGGGTAGAAAATCTTCCCTCTCCGGAAAACCCTAAAACCAGTTACCTTGCAGCCCTTTCTGCAATTTCTACCCTCAATAAGATCCTGAGCCCTGTCCAGCTTGGAACCTAAAGTGGCAGGAAGACTGTGCGGCTAGCCTGCCGCCTTATTTTTTTCATTATAGATAAGACTTCAATGTTGTGACTAACTCATTTCATCTTCTATAACCACGGAAAGCATGTCAGACATGGAAAAGCTGTAACTTTGCAAATTTGTCCTCTCAAGTGCGGTAAGAAGGACCTCGTGCTGTTGCGATTACATCGCATCCCAGAAAATCTTCGATTTCCTCTGATCCCGAAGAGGAACGCGGGAGGCTCACAAATAATATATAGTGCGGGAGAGTTAAGCAGGTACGTTCTCAGGCGCAGATGGCATGTGTGCAAAAAGAGCGTTCTGGATGAGATTACCTTTGTTGCACTCTTTTTACGTTCAACGTGCCTTTGTGTTAAATTGTATTGAAATTCCTTTACGTTAGTCAGCTGAGCTAATCGCATTAT
The DNA here is from genome assembly GCF_031461075.1 of Methanosarcina baikalica. Taxonomy (NCBI): domain Archaea; kingdom Methanobacteriati; phylum Methanobacteriota; class Methanomicrobia; order Methanosarcinales; family Methanosarcinaceae; genus Methanosarcina; species Methanosarcina baikalica. The sequence goes on from NZ_JAVKPK010000012.1 coordinate 45,175, forward strand.
CTTGATCTTATAATTTATATCCCGATCTTATTTCAAAAACTTACGGTGGTCCCATGAAGCAAGCAGAGCTTATAGAAAGGGTCAAAGAACTCAAGCTAAAACGGAATGCAGTTATTCTTGCTCATTATTATTCCCGTCCTGAAGTTCAGGACATTGCAGATTTTGTAGGAGACTCTCTCGGCCTAAGTCAGGAAGCTGTCCGTCAGAGTGCTGATGTTATTGTGTTTTGCGGTGTCCACTTTATGGGGGAAAGTGCTGCAATTCTCTGTCCTGACAAGACTGTCCTCCTGCCGGAAATCGATGCCACCTGTCCTATGGCTGACATGGTGAGTGTAGAAGGTCTTAAGAGAGAAAAAGAAAACCACCCTGATGCCTTGGTTGTCTGCTATGTGAACAGCTCGGCGGCTATCAAGGCCGAGTCTTATATCTGCTGTACATCCGCCAATGCTGTGGAGGTAGTAAATTCCCTGGAAGCAGACGAGATAATCTTTGTGCCCGACAAAAACCTGGCTGCTTATGTTGCAGCTCGGACTGACAAAAAAGTTATTCCCTGGGAAGGGCACTGCCCCACACATCACCAGATCCTGAGAGAAGATGTCCTGAAAATAAAGGAAAAGCACCCAAAAGCCAAATTTATTGCGCATCCCGAGTGCCGTCCCGAGGTTCTCGAACTCGCAGACTACATAGCAAGCACTCGAGGAATGATAACGTACGCAAAAAACTCCCCTGCAAACGAGTTCATTATAGGTACGGAATGCGGACTCATCCATGGGCTCCTTAAGGCAGCTCCTGAAAAAACATATTACTGTATATCAGAGTTTGCCTGTTGCCCGAGCATGAAAATGGTCAATCTTGAGAAAGTCCTGATTTCTCTTGATAAAATGCAGCATATAGTGACTGTTCCCCAAGATGTGAGAGCCAGGGCAAAAAAGGCGCTTGACCGAATGCTTGCAGTAAAAATCCGCTAAACACCCGAATGCTTTACACCTTGCTGCTTGCTGCGATTCGTTTCTCGAGTTGCACCAGCAGAGTTTAGGCTCCCGAATTGCGCCTCGCCCGAATTGCGCCTCGGGAGTACGCGGTCTATTTCACTCGCTTTGCTCGCTCAAGTAGACTATTCTCTTTAGAATATACTCCATTGATCATCAGTTAACGAATTTTATGCACAACTTCGTACCATGTATAGCGATTTTCCAACATAATGCTTTAACTATAGGATCCTCAAAAATGATCCGTTTTTTAAGGGTTATTGAATCTTATTTACCAGATTAAATGTGGTTTTAGTGCTTCCTCAATAGAAATACATGTTTTTAATAGTTTAGTTGTTATTAAAAGGAAATTAATCTGCTCATTTTTCAAATTAAAAGCTTATTAACCCTTATATTTAACATTGAATTTTTATGGAGGAAAATTGAATAAGATACCATGATTACAAATAAATAGGATTTGTCAAAAAATAAAGCTCATATCTCACTCAGTTATCACTTTTAATGCTTAATCTAGTTTATTTCTATAAAAATCGATTTTTGGGATGTACTTTTGTTGGGGAAAACTCTGAATATATGCCTATTACCTAAAATAAGCATTATAGATCCTTAGTTTACACATTTGTTTGGGAGGATCCTATTTAACTGATACTTTACCGGAGTAATTTTTGTGGGGGCCACTTTTTTGCAGGCATCAACTAATCAAAAAACAGCCGCAGGCATGTGGGATGTTCCGGTGGTTCAAAGAATAATGATTCCAGGTGTATACTGTTAATTTAGCTAATTTATTCTTAATTTGATTAAAAATCACAACTGCTCACACCATTTTCAGAAAACTGTTGAGATTTTAACAATAAACAGAAAATTTAGTTAACTTTATGTAAGACTTTTGCTCTATCAAATCAGAGGAAAGTAATATGAAAATAGATTATAGTAATAAAATAAATCAAAGTATTTTAATAGGAGTACTCATTGCTGCGCTGATAATAACCTCAGGCTGCAGTGACAAATCCACATCTGTTGAGGATTCGGCAGTTTCAGCCCCCGCCGAAGAGTCTTCAGAAATTGCAAATACCCATGCGACAGTAGAGCCGGCTGGGATCACGATTACAGATGGGTTCGGCAGAAATGTCACCATACCTGAAAATACCGAAAGAGTTGTCTGCTCAGGGGCAGGATGCTTGCGCTATCTTGTATACCTGCAGGCTCAAGACCGCGTAGTCGGAGTTGACAGTCTGGAAAAGAAAGAAGAAGATGTTGAAGGCCGCCCCTATGCCCTTGCAAACCCGCAACTTAAGAACTATCCCCTTATAGGAGAGTTCAGAGGCAAGGACGATCCCGAAAAGATAATTGCCATCGACCCCCAGGTTGTCCTGAAAACAGGCATAACTGGTCAGTCATCAGCAACCAATACCGCTGAGGCCGACATGCTTCAGAATAAAACCGACATACCGGTCGTCATGTTCCCTTATGGGTCTTTGACAAATGAAAAAGACAGAGCCGAAATGAATAGCTCCCTCAGGATAATGGGTGAAGTAACAGGTAAACAGGAAAGGGCAGAAGAAGTAATCGCTTATATCGACGTTACAATGCAAGATCTCGAAAACAGGACAGCAGACATTCCTGAATCCGAAAGAAAGACTGTTTATATTGGAGGGGTTAGCAGTGCAGGAGCTCATGGAATAATCTCAACAGAACCGGCTTATCCGCCATTCCTCTGGGTAAATGCAAATAATGTTGCAGCCGGAATGGGCACGGACCATGCGGATATTGCTAAAGAGGCACTTGTAGATTGGAACCCCGAGTACATATTTATCGATATAGGAACCCTCCAACTAGGCAATGAAGGAGCCATAGGAGAACTCAAGAATGACACCTCACTCACAGGGCTGTCAGCTGTAAAGAATAACAAGGTCTATGGAGTGATCCCCTACAACTTCTACAGCACCAACTATGAGTCAGTGCTCGCAAACGCTTATTTTGTAGGAAAAGTGCTTTATCCGGAGCGGTTTGAAGATGTCGACCCTGCAACCAAAGCCGACGAGATCTATACCTTTTTCCTTGGAAAACCGGTATTTTCTGACCTGAACGGACAGTATAAAGACCTGGGATTCAAGCAGATTCCACAATAAGACGGAGGGTATAAACAAGTGCATTTTGCCGATGGAGCAGTTCCCGAAGATTACCTCGTGTACGTGAGGAGAAAGTACGTCTGGATAATGGGGGGGCTTCTACTCCTTTTTATTATGCTAATCTACTCGATCTCTGTAGGAGCGGTAACAATACCTCCTGAGGAGGTATTGAAAACAATGTTGGGGCAGAGTGTCTCTACAAAATGGGATTCAATTATATGGAACATCCGCCTACCTCAAGCCCTGGCTGCGATAGTTGCAGGAGCCGGACTTTCAGTAGCAGGAGTAGTGATGCAGTCGATCCTGCGCAATCCACTTGGATCCCCGTTTACCCTTGGAATTTCAAATGCAGGCGCTTTCGGGGCTGCCTTCTCGGTTGTTATCCTAGGGAGTGGAAAGATGCAGTCCACGGTTGCAAACGCTGTCATAATCAACAATCCTTACCTAACAACGATGGTAGCGTTTGTTTTTTGCCTCCTGGCTACCGGAGTAATCCTGCTCATCTCCAGGATCCGGGGAGCTTTACCCGAGGTGATGGTGCTTGCAGGTGTTGCACTGTCTTCCCTTTTCACCGCCGGGACGATGTTCCTTCAGTACTTTGCTGACGATACCCAACTTGCAACAGTTGTCTTCTGGACTTTTGGAGATGTAGGGAGAGTTAACTGGCTGGAACTTGAGATAATGACAGGGGTTGTCCTGCTTGCAGTTATATTCTTCATTGCCAACTGCTGGAATTACAATGCCATAGATGCAGGAGATGAAACTGCAAAGAGCCTCGGTGTCAATGTCGAAAAGATAAGGTTAATCGGCATGGTAATTGCAGCCCTGGTCTCTGCAGTGATCGTTGCATTTCTTGGAGTTATAGGGTTCGTAGGGCTGATCTGTCCTCACATGGTCAGGCGGGTCATAGGGGACGACCAGAGATACCTGATACCTGGTTCTACCTTGCTTGGAGGAATTCTCCTTCTGGTTTCGGATACTGCAGCCAGGCTTATAGTGTCACCTTATGTACTACCTGTATCAGTCCTCACTGCTTTCATGGGGGCACCTACATTCATATATTTGCTTCTTAGGGGATACCGTAAATGATTCTTTCTGTAGAAGAACTCCAGTTTTTGTATCGTAACCGTGAAATCCTTCATAAAATCGCTTTCTCCATAGAGGACGGAGAGATTGTCGCAATCCTCGGGCCCAACGGAGTTGGAAAGACCACCCTGTTAAAATGCCTTAACAGGATTCTCCACCCAAAAGGAGGAGCAATCAATATTGATGGAGAAAATCTGTTCGACCTTGGAACAATGGAAATTGCACGCCTTATTGGCTATGTCCCCCAGCATGTGGAAACAGGAAGACTTACCGCTTTTGATGCAGTCCTGCTCGGAAGGCGGCCCCATATCAAATGGGATATTACCGAAAAAGACCTTCGAATAGTCGATTCGGTTTTCAGGTTACTTTCGATGGAAAAACTGCGCCTGTCTTGTATCGATGAAATAAGCGGGGGAGAACTCCAGAAGGTTGCAATCGCACGTTCACTAGTACAGGAACCAAAAGTCCTTCTCCTTGACGAACCGACAAGCAGCCTCGACCTGAAGAATCAGGTTGAAATCCTTGCCATTATCAGACAGATTGTTCTCGAGCACAGGATTGCAGCTGTGATGACAATGCACGACCTCAATCAGGCTCTCAGGTATGCGGACCGGTTTATCTTTCTGAAGGGAGGAAAAGTTCATGCTCATGGAGGAGTGGAAGTAATCACGTCTGAGATGATCGAAGAGGTGTATGGTCTGCCAGTAGTTATCGGAGAAATTGCAGGTATGAGGTGTGTGGTTCCCAGGAGTCCTGAATGGGACGGTATAGATGACCAGCTGAAAAAAGCGAGGCCAGTATAAAGAAAGTAGTATCGATTCCAAAATAAATGCATAATTCAGGAAAGAATTATAGTTTTGAACTCAAAAATTTACATTAAAGACACTCGGAGTTCTAAAATCATCTTCAAAACGGATGGACACGGAAAAAACTCTGCAGAAGCTTATTGAGGTATTTTCTCTTAATGAAGGGATACTTTTCCGCTATCCCAAAGAACTAAGAGCCTATCCGAAAAGTGTTGTTACCTACTGTAACTTTTACAATTGACAATATGTACAACCGGAAAGGATGCCGATATTATAGGCCTATCGTAACTTTTCAACATGCGTTAATGACTTTTCGGATAGGCTCTAAGATCGCTAAACCATATACTGAATTTAGTTCCTTTATTAGTTTCAATCTCAATGCAACCCTCAATTTGTTCAACAAGAAGATTTACAATTTGGAGTCCCAAAGAATTTGTGCTTTTGAAGTCTATTTCCTTTGGAAGGCCCATTCCATTATCCTTAATAATAAGTACATACTGGAAATGTTTTTCATTTTGGCACTTAGAGTCTGCCCGGAAACCCCAAAATTTTTTAAGATACTGGTTGTAATTTTCCGCTTCGCATAGATTTACAGAGATTTCTCCTTCACTCTTATTTGGAAAGGCATAATCTACAGAATTATGAATAAGTTCATTGAGTATAATTCCTAAAGGAATTGCAGTATCTATTCCTATGAAGATCTTTTCAACATTTAGTTTAAGGTTTATGTTTTTTTCCGGTCTATAAAAATCAAGGAGATACTTAATCATCCTTTCGAGATACGTTGAGAAATCAAGGGTAACCAGGTCTGGAGATCTATAAAGTTCTTCATGAACAAGAGCAATAGAAGTTATTCGTCCTTGAATTTCCTTTAAGGCTTTGACACACTCTGTGTCTTTTAATTTTTCCCTTTGCAGGCTGATAAGCGATGAAATAATCTGTAGATTATTTTTTACAATATGATGAATCTCTTTGATGCGTGCTTCCTCGATCTTTGCTTTGATTTCTCCAGAAATAGAATACCACCATTTCCCAGCTTGTATGTATGAATAGTATTGAGAAACATTTAAATTTATACATATTTATTTAATTATAACATAAACCAAAAAGTGAAAAGAAATACTATTCTCAATGAATAGGTTAAACTAAAACCTATGCGAAAATTCAATAATTTGAATGAAAACTATTCTTAAAACCTCAATTATTGGTCATCCATGGTTTTAGCACAAAAACTCTGTATCAGCAAAATAGAATTCATTGGTCATCGGTTAAGGAGTTTTCTTGCCTGAAGGCTATCGATTTTATGTCATAGGCCTCAAATTTTAGCCTATTTACTTAAAATCGATAGCCTGATCCAGTTCAACGTCTATTTGAATTTTTGACATATGTTAGACGAATGAATCCAATTTGCCATGATTCCTCACTTAACCAAGTCTGAGACGATCGAAGAGGTGTATGGTTTGCCAGTAGTTATTGGAGAAATTGAAGGTATGAGGTGTGTGGTCCCCAGGAACCCTGAATGGGACTGTATAGATGAAAAGCTGAAAAAAGCGAGGCCAGTATAAAGAAAGTACTATTTTAAAGAAAATAAGAAAGCATGGTTTATAAGAAAGCACAGTTTTGCAGAAAAAGTCACTGTGAAACTTACCTTTTTTGATTATTCCTTCAGTAAGGAAAGAGTAAAAGCAGCAAATTAAAAAATAGTTGAAGGTACGGTTTGCAGACGAGGCAAAACCGACCAAAAAGAAATTTCCAGGTTTACCTGGTAATCATCATTTCTGCAGTTTCAGGCTTGTAGAACCAGTCTCTCGGAAGTACTTTTTCCTGATGGTAGTACTTAACAAGTCTTCTGATCTTTGATTCTGTCAGGTTGAGGGAACGCTTGTTGTGGACGTCCTTCTTGTTAACAGAAAGATGCTTTCTGAGCTTCAGAGCCTTAACAATAAGGTTTGTAAGGTCTTCCGGAATGTTCGAAGCAACGTTGTTTTCCTTGAGGATGGCTGTGATCTTCTTGCCTGTGATAAGCTTGGCATCGGGAACTCCGTAGCGGTCCCTTAAAATCATCCCGATTTCGGCTGTCGAGACACCCTGTTTCCAGAGGTCAAGAGTGATTGAAACGACTTCTTCTGCGCTTATCTTGCACCACTCGGGCGGTTCGGTTCTGTTAGGCCTGGTGGAAGCAGACTTGCCTTTTCTTTTGGTATGCATTTTTGCCATAATAATTCTCCTGATATTAATTGATCGATGCCCGGAAGAAAGTTCTTCGGGCTGAAGTTATATCTTTACCGACTATAACGGACCAACACATCGATCGGGAGATTTAAATCCGCCACAGCAAACTGCTGCGGGCTTTTCAGGGATTCCTGCGAAAGCGTGAGTTTTTCGGTAAAAACATCACTAGAGAGCGCACCATAACATATATACTTTGTGTTGGGATGAAAAAGAAATTCAGCCCCTTCTCACATGGAAAGATCCAGCAGCAGGTACCGATTTTCAGGCTCATGGAGCAGGGTTCCAGAGGCTCAAAACTATTCGCGCCCCACCCGGATTTATTTGCCTGTAAATTGACTCGATGCGTGCATCTCGAAGGACCTGAGCTTCCGAGAGATTTTCAGCTTCAAGGATGGAAGAAACAGTTCCGTTAAGCTCACCTGAAAACTCAGCTTCAAGTTCTGTCCTGATTTCATCTTTTATATAGCCTGCCATTAGATCTTCAAGCAGAGGAAAATCGTCTGTTGATGCGTTTTCAGGGAAGGCTCCGGAATCAATCGGAAACCCGGCTTCAAGCATATCCGAAAAATATGCAGCAAAAATTTGTTCCGCAGAAGTTGAATTCTCCTCATCAGATTCTTCGGAAACCCCGTAAAGCAAGGTTTGGAGAGATTCGTCAGTTTCCTGCCCGAAAACCGACCCGAAATAATCCGATGGGAAAAGCAGTCCAAGAACTGCCTCTGTGCCTTCCAGGGCTGCAGCATCAAGAGAAGCATTAAAAGCCTCAATAAGTACCTTTCCGGTTTCTTCCTCTGAAGAGTTGAGAGAAGCTTCAAGCACGGAATCATTTACGCAGGCAAGGAGAACATCCCTGGAGGGAGTACTGGCATAAAGGGGCATGGAAAGCTTTGCACTTTGCCGAATTGCATTTGCGGGAGGTTCTTCCCCGATAATAAGTTTGCTTTCCATTGGAAAAGCTTCTACGGGATGCCAGTATGCTTCAAACCTGTAAGAAAACCTTTCTGCAGCTTTCTGGTCCAGATAGGCAGAAATAGCTTCTGCTTCCCGGAAAGAATAGTCTGCAGCAAGAGGGTTTAGAAGAATTGGAGAACCATTATTTGAATCGTTAATTGAATCATTACTTGAGATTGTAAGGTAAAGGGCAAGATATTCCGCTATCAGGTCAGCAAAAGTCCTGTGTTTCTGTTCTTTCCCGAAAAGGGTATTAGAAGGGTTTTTCACAACCGAGTTTTCAGGTATCGAAATATTAACTGCCGAAAAAGGGGAAATTTCATACTCAAAATCCTCAAGTTTACAGGAAAGAATCGACTCAAGCAGATAGATATCGAGCTCTGAAGAAGTGACGTATCCCGTTGCAGTGTACTGTTTTTCTGCTTGCATGGAAGGCATGAGCAGGACACCTGCAAGCGAAATAAGCACAAGCAAAAAAAGGGCATCGAAAACAGTGGAATAACCGGAGTTCTCAGTAACGAATATGCCTTTTTTCTCTCGGACTCCTTCAGGTATTTTAGGAAATTTCAAATAGATCACCTTGCTCTGTCCCGCAATTCTGAATTCCCAGTTTTCTTTTCTGACCTCTCCAGTTTTTTCACTCCATACCGCCTTCTTATTTCCATGCCGTTTTATAGAGCACTACAGTAAGGATTCCAGGGACTGATTCTGCTGGATTTAGTTCAATGACCACAGGCACAGAGGCTGCAACCTTTTCCCGGCCTTCCATTAAAGATTCGGGCTCAGCATTATCTGGCTCGATCCTCCAGTGCCACTGGCCGTCCCCTGTTCGGATTTCAACCAGAAACAGATAATTTCCGGAAAAAGCTGCAAAAAATCGTTCTCTTTCCCTGATTCCCTAAGGGCCCGAAAGTTCATCAAGAGCAGCTGCCGAAAGCAGGCTGGAAGTTTCCGCTTTCAAGACAGGGGCTTCTGCCAGGTTCTTTGCAAGAAGGGAAGCACTCTCATAATTTTCCAGAGCAAAAGAACGGTCTTCATACCCCAGATACGTCTGTGACATCAAGGCTGCAAGAACCATGAAACCTATAACCGCAAGGGCTACGGAGAGAAGATCGGCATGGGGTTCAAGAACTCCTCTTTCATCCCTGAACATTGACGTGCACACTGTTTTTACAAATTTTTTGACAGCTTCCAGCAGACTACTGATAAATAAGGATATAACCAAAAGCAGAAGCTCCCTCCTGATCCTTCACATAGATAAGTTCTTTATTTAAGGAGATATTCTTATCCGGGTCTAGAACTGCTTCTTTTGTCCCCAGCACCTGAAGAAAAGCCTCAACTTCCCGATAATCAGCTATAATGGGAGCTCTCCTGCTGCCTTCAGCCCCAAACCTTATGCGAAGGTTTTCCTGAAGTACGGATTCGTTAAAGGGCAGGACTCTGAAGGCAAAGGGCCTTACAGCACTGAATCTCTTTCCATTGGCTTCGGCCTCCAGATAGACATATTCTCCTGAAACCCGTATTTTTAGATCTTCTCTAAAAGGTGAATCCCTAAAAAGTTCGTTTTCTTCAAAACAATAAGAAGACTCCTGAAATTCACCTTGAAACTCCTGCTGAGATTCCTCCTGGAAGTTTCTTGCCCCTGTTTCATCTACTGCATTTTTGAAATCCCGAGCTAGAGAATCAAGCTGTTCCTGTGCCTCAAGATCCTCAAAACCTGCAACCAGATGAAAGAGCGCTGCAAACAGGATAATACTTGCAAGAATAAGAGCCGCTTTTGAGATCAGAAAATCGGCCCATGCTGAATCGTCGCGAGCAAAATATTTCATAGCAAATATTCTCCTTAACGTCAGATTTTCTTCAGAATCCCTTCTTCAGAACCCCTTTTCGGAAATGAGTACGAAAAGCCTTCCTGATTTCGATTCGATCTTTGTTGACAGAAGCAGTCTGTGCCTGCCTGAGCCAAAAGATACTGGCCCATTAAGTTCAGGATTTGAGAAAGAGGCATCCGAATAATAGAAGGTGGTCTTTTCTCCTGTGCGGATGCAGTAATCATTCGCATCCGCAGGCCATTTGTCCTGACGCCCGGGCAGACTTCCAAAATCCACCCTTGTTCCTTCGGGAATCCTGAGTTCCAGCATAACTTCACTTCCCTCTCCACGCATTGAGAGCTGTTCGGAAGCAGCCGTAAGCTTTGAAACCTCGTCCAGAGCTTCTTTTTCCTTTGCCCCGTCCAGGAAATCAAAAAGGGAAACAGAAGAGAGCAGCACAAGTACAGCAAAAAGGATGCCTGAAACCGTAAGCTTGAAAGGAAGCGAAGTAACTGCGGATTCGTCAGTTTCAATCGGACCGACTAAAATTGAAGTCTGATTAATCGTAAACTACTCCCCCGAGCATAGAAAGAATATGGAGACTTTAGATAATAAAATTAGTCTGTCTGTGTATAAAAAATTTTTTCCAGTTTAAAAAGAGAAATGTAGAAAAGTTGGGGTTAAAAAGTTTAAATAATAAAAATTGAAAAAAAACATGAGCAGCTTAATAAGTTGACAGCGCAGATTAACAAGATAGAATCGGAGAAATGATGATAAAAAGAAAAAGAGATAAAAGCAATTTGGTAAAAGATGGAATAAAATTAATAGTTCAATGCAAATACGGAGGGCTTTGTATTAAGCATCCCAGGACTATGGCAGATGTAATTTGCCTGGGATGCGAGAGAGAAATAATAATGTGAAACTACGTTTTTCAGAGCTGCATCAGACGTTCCGCAGATGTACACAGATGTAGAATTTATTTACCGATTTGTCCACTATTATTCATTAGAGGGGGGATTCGTTTTTAAGCTACGACCATATTGAGAAAATAAGTGGCATGTTTGTGGACTTCTGCTGAAAGTGGGCTGAATAAAATTGGCTTTCTCTTTTTGTGTGGATCGAACAAAAAAGTAGTAATCTTAATTTGACAGAAGCATACATTTCATAATGTGTAAATGGGCTTCATGCTTCTGTTTTCCATATACAATTAAAAGTTATTTCGTGCATTTTTGACATTTTTCATTTTTCATTTTCCTACAAGTACTCTGCCGATACGATGCGTTTTTTATACGAAAAAACAATTCGGACTCTAATAGGAACTGCGAGGATGATGCTTTTCTTCATTTGGATTCGTCCTTCCTCTGCTGAATAAGAGCAAGATCCAGAACTTTTTCAAACACTTTTTCATTACTTTCATTTAGTCCAACAAAACTGACTTCAGATCTGTCCATACTGACATTCCCATTCTCTTGCATGTAAACATATTTTCCATCATCAATACCCACGATCACGAATGAGTCCGGAATATATGTTACTCCGAAATATTCCGTAAGTTCACGATTTTTATTTACATCTATAGACGCGATTGTGGCATTTCCGTCGTATTCTGCTGCCAGTTTTTTAATGGTAGGTTGTAGAGACCGGCACCCTGAACACCATATAGATCCCATCTTCACAAAGACCGGGCCGTTTTGGAGTGAGGTATTTATTTGCTCCAAATTGGTTATCACTACAACCGGATTTTTTTCCTGAGTTTTTTCAGCACATCCTGCAGTAAAGAGCATAGATGCAAGTAAAATCAATACAACTAATTTCTTCATGTTGGTCGTCCACCACTATAAAATTGATATTCTAAAATTCGTAAATGTAGATATATGTGCGATATCCATAGCAATTTGTTTTGTAAATTGTTTAGATTACATATCCTTATTTTTAGATCAACAAATCCAAATTTTACTCTTTTCTGAGTAATATGTAGACGAGTGTGGCATACATTTTTGGAGAAATGATTTCTCGACTTTACCACAATCCAATCCATTTGAGAGAATATAAAAAAATAATCCCTGACACGATATTGAGTATTACAAGTTGGCCTTTTCTTTTATTCCATCTTTTCGTCATGATATGATTTACCCAGTATGCCGTCGAAGTTGCCATCATTCCGATCACAAAAGACACAACAATATCAGGGAACCCAAAAATCCTACTGAGAATAAACCCAATTCCTCCAACTACGCACACAGGACAGACCATATTATCCCTCTTTGTATTTTCCCTATTCAAGCAATTAAATAAATCCCCACAAATTTGCAGATCCGAACTAATAATATAGAAGAAAAAGATTTAGAAGTATAAATAAACATATATAATAAAAAGCAGGAATAACAATAAGTGTATTAAAAAATTAAAAATTTATTTGATTATTGAAAGACTGGCTTAAAATTCAAACCATTTCTACAAAGAGGATAGGACTCATGATACACACAAAATGTCGCATTATTTAAAACAGGGACTAGAGGTTACAGAGTGGAGTTATTTTTTCAAAGTCCCGACAACAGGAAAAGCCTTTAATACGTCAGGCCCATGTCGTGTCTTGTTTATCTCTTCAGTGATGTCCTTCCCTGCATTGCAACCATTATGACTGCCATCTTTCCAACGATAACTACTAGCAGAGACATCATAGACTTGGCCCTGATAGGCAACATATATCTTCCCATTTATACCGTTGTACTTTGCAAGTTCTTCAAGTGTATATTCTTTTATTTCCGTTTTCTCTGTCACGTTCTGCATTTTAGTTGGAGTCTGTCTTTCAGTTACCTTTTTTTCAGTTGGAGTAGTTACTTCAGCTGGAGTTGCAGCCTGTTCTGGAGTTCTTGTTTCATTTGGAGTTACCGGTTTATTTCCCGCGCATCCTATTGCGAGGAATACGCCAAACAACACTATTAATATAATCAGTGTTTTACTCATTAATTCACCCCTCCAATATAAGTTGATTTCTAATGACTCAGTTCCAAAACGAGTCAGTAAATTGCTATCAAAGGCACAAATATTACTTTGGTCACGGATGCCAAATTGCCTTTGAAATGTTTCCACTGCCAAAAAACTGGGTGATTTATATTGGTTTGAATCGTAAACAAATCTTGCGGTTTGGGTATTCATAAACGTTTTTTCATTGTTCATCAGTTATTTATGATATTCCTCGTTTTATTAAAATCAATATCAATTAACATTTTTTGATAGGCTGAATAGTTACAATTTGATTTTTGAATCTCATGCTCGACCACAATAATGGCATATCATGATTAAAGCTTCGTGATCCACTAAAAAAATGATTGAAACATTGGGATACAAACTCAACAGAGCCCGCAATAGTTGCTAACGAACGCTTTCGAAGAAACTTAGGCTTTTCACTTCAATATAAAAAAGAGAAGCGCTTATGAAAATAAAGCATTATTCTTACTTTTTGGTATTATTCCGAAGTTATTCCGTCGAATTTCGCTTCATTGGCTTCGGCTTCTTCCTTCGTGGCTCGCACGATGCCATCCTTGTGAACAGGCGGTGAATAGATTGCATACAGTTTCAGAGAACCCATTTTCAAAGTGTTGATGACATTATGCTGGGCGCCGGCCGGCACAACCACCGCAGATCCTTTACCGACTTTATATTCGTTACCGTTAATTATGCACTTCCCCTGCCCTTCTTCAAAACGGAAAAACTGGTCGGTTTCCTTATGCGTCTCCATTCCGATTTCTTCCCCAGGCTTGAGGCTCATAAGTACTAGTTGGCTGTGCTTTGCAGTATAGAGCACCTTGCGAAAATTATTATTTTCCAAAGTGGCCTTTTCGATATCAATAGAATATCCTTTCACTTTCTTTTCGGTCTTGTCTGCCTTCTTTTCAGCTATATTGGGCAGTTCTTTAGCACTTACTGCCGCTGCTGTTACCGACAGTAAAAAACAAACTCCCAGCAAAATACCCAGTGTCTTTTTTAGACTCATTTGTTGACTCCCCTAATCTGTTTCAACTTAATCAATTTTACAAGTGTTGGTTTTTCAATTCATCCAGTGTTGGCAGATGCGTCCATTTACCAGTAAATCGTCCAATAAATAATGAATTTATTTTGGAATAGAAGCACCGGTATTTGCCAACGAAGGCGATTTCAAACACATGCAATAGAACAGTTATTATTCATACATTATAATACTAGCAGAAATATAATTATAGGATGGGTTTAAATAATCTTTATAAATTATGTTATATACAGTAAAGATTTATTAATAATAGACATAACAAATGTATTTTTCATATAATTTTCTCTTCAAAAGTGTTTAATTTTCATTTATTCTCTAATTTCGGAATTTAAGTTCGTGCATGTTTGATTATGCGAGAAATAATGATAAGTTGGTGTCCTCTTCAAATTGAGTGGAAAGCTATCAATTTCAACTCAATGAGCTTTTTTCTCTGATCCACATAAAAGTAGTATCCTCTTCAAATTGTATGGGTAAAAGTAAATTTCACATATTTGCTGAAAATTTAAGAATTTAATCAAGTCTCAAAAACAGCCTCAAGCAATGTATTTAACTTTAGAACTGTATGACAAAATTGTTGTATACTTTACGGGTTGGAAAATTCCCCCTTGAATTTAAAGAGGATACTAAAAGTACATCTAAAATATTTTCTCGGCTTTTTTTGGGAACTTTAAAATCAAATTGCAGGCAGCAACCCCACTCTTTAGAGGCTGTCCAACAATTCAATTTCAGGGCAAAAATACGTAATAAATAAGATATCTAAAGCCTTTAAATTGAAAAAAATATGGTTATTACTGATAGAAATTGTCGGATAGTCTGTAAAGGAAGGAATATTCGTGACCCTCCACGTTCGCGATGGAATAAAATGAATTTTTACGTCCACCTGCCGAAAGCATGTTGAGAACGATATAGATAACAATACTGGTGATATGGGATCAATACTGGTGATATGGGATGGGCATCCGGTATTTGGGGAGTGGGGAGTATTGGGGGGTATGGGGGTTATTAAAAAGAGTTTTCAAACAAGTCTTTTATGACTTGCCCAGATGCCCAGAATTCTAATATACTTCATGGTATATAAAATGAAAGTTTAATCGTTTATTCAGAAAGTGCAATCAAGCAACTTTACAACATTTGCTGACAGAGTTTAGAAATTAAATAGAAAATGGGCCATTCTAAGTCCTTTTGAGAGAAGCAAAAAAGACAGCCTAATGCAACTCCGTTAATCACTAACTCAGCGATGTTTTACTTAGAAATCTGAAATAGTCTGGAATTTATTCGATGGGACTGCCGCCTAAAAAATCAAATTGCAGGAGGCCACCCCGCCCTAACAAAGTAATTAAATCAGAGTTCGTAAATCTTCAGTTGAGTGAGGAATAAAGCAAAATCCCTCAACTGAAGTTTGAATTTATTCACTCAAATTGTAAGAGCGACACTGAGGACTATATTTATTAAATCCAGCCGAATAATCTTTCGAATAGCCCTGATTCCTTCACCTCTACCGGAGCCTGGAGGGTATCGGAATATTTAATGTCACCTTCTGGGGTTTCATATCTCACTACAGTATCTATTCCATATATTTTAGGTACAGCTGCGCTATCTGCCTTAATTTTAATCTTTGCAACAGCCGTACTTCCAGGTGCTATAGTAGATAAGAATGCCATACTATCAGTTGTGCTTAGAGGGTCAGAAGGATTAATAATAGCTTTAACGTTTCTTGCCTCTTCCTCACCTGTATTTTTAATCTCTATCTGGACCATGTCCTCCCCACCTGGAGAAATACTTCCTGTAGTGTTTACTATCTCAAAATCAGCCTGATTTTTTACTTTAATCGTTAATATCTGGTTCTGTTCCATTATTCCATACCAGTGATTTACATCATAGGTTTGAGCAACAGAATCCGGATTTTTTATATGCACATTCTTCTGGTAATCATAAGAGAGATTCAAGTAGAGGTTGTATTCTCCTGCCTTTGCCTTTTTATCAATTTTTATATCGAATTTTGCCGGAGCCAGTGCATTTTCTCCACTTTTTATAGTACCTATTTGCTGGCTAACTGATTTTACCTCAATCGGACTGTCCGGGTCTACTGAGAGAGAAGCGACTACACTTGTGGCATCCACTATGCTGCTCTCCAACTTCATTTCTGTCCTGGCAGCATAGATTTCATCTGAATCATAAGGAGTCCTGTCATTCTCAAATCCTAATAATTTACCTTTGTTCATTAGATCAATATTCAAAGTAGCCGTTTGATCCCTATCGAATTCATTACTGCCAATAATGGTGGCATTAAGATCGGGACTACCGTAGACATTATAGTAGTTTTTACTAAGATCAAAGCTTTGAGGAATATTATAATTATCCGGCGTATTAGAAGCGCCTGCTACGCATGATATCATAGAAATTAATAGCAGAGAGATTAGTATCATTTTTTTCATTTTATGCTTCCCTCCTAAAAAGATGGACACCTGCAGTGAAAGTAACAATTGCAAATAGTGACAGTATTATCAAATCAGTACATATTGCGTTCAAACCCTGACCCTTTATCATAATAGTACGCATAGCATCAATTGCATAGGTCAGAGGCAAGCAGTAAGCTATATAACGCATCCAGTTAGGAACAGAACTCAATGGGAAAAATACACCCGTAACAAACATTGATGGCATAGTAACCAGCATGTTTAATTGAAAGAAAGATTCCATATCTTCCACCATTGTCGACATGACTATTCCCATCCCTACGCCACCAAGAGTGAAAATAACAAGCACCAGAGAAATAAGAAGCCAGCTACCATTCATATTGAATCCCAACAGAAAATATGCTGCAAGTATCAGGATAACAGCTCTGCCTAATTGCAATATTAGCTGGTATATCGTTTTCCCGAGAATCACAGATCGCTTGCTGACAGGCGTCATTAACATACGAACAAGTGTACCATCTTCTTTTTCTCCTGCAATAGCAGAACCCGTGGTTGCTACAGAACCCATAAACACAGTGAGGGCTATAACACCTGGTATGAGAAAGTCCAGATATTCAAGATTACCGTAAATGTTTGGAACGTTTAAGGTGATTGATCCTGTTTTTGCCAACAACTGCCTCATAAAATTTATTATTACGCTACTTGTTGTAACATCTGATGAATCAGTCAGAAGCGTCAAAGTCATGCTCTCATTTTTCGCTATACTATCGCTATAATCCGGCGGAATAATCAAAACGCCTTTATACATTCCGGCATCTATTTTACTCTCAGCTTCCGACTGCGACATGTCCTTTGTGTAGGTTACCGAGAACATTGGATTTGCATCATATTTGGCGGTATAGCTTCCGATTTCCTGAACAAGGGAACTTGAGGCTCTGCCTGTATCGTCATTGATTATTAGAATGGGAGCATCTTTGACCGTGCCACCCATGCCGTAGCCAAAAAAGACTATCATGATAATAGGAAATAAAACCAAAGGAATTAAGAGAGCTTTTTTTCTGGAAAGTATTTTGAATTCCTTTTTCGCTATTATCAATGAATCCATTAGCTCACTCGCTATTGTCATTTAATCACGTACCTCTTCTCCTGTAAAGTGTACAAACACTTCTTCCAGATTTGTACTTCCTGTTTTTTCCTTTAAGCGTTCTGGGTTATCAAGAGCTACCATTTTGCCTAAGTCCATTACAGCAACCCTGTCACAGAGATTATCCGCCTCCTCCATGTAATGGGTTGTAAAAATCAGGGTTTTTCCCTCTCCGTTGAATTTTTTAGCGAGTTTCCAGATAACATTTCTGGTCTGGGGATCAAGACCAGTTGAAGGCTCGTCCCAGAATAAAATTTCTGGGTCGTGTATTACTGCAGAAATTACTGAGAGACGCTGCTTCATGCCGCCTGAAAAGCCTCCCGTAAAACGGTCTGCACTAGCTTCAAGACCTACAAGTCGCAGATAGTAATCGATTCTTTCTTCCATAACCTCTTTTGGAACATTGTAAAGATTGCCCATGAGTTCCAGATTCTCCCTGGCGGTAAGGAGCGGATAAAGGCTGAGCTTCTGAGGGACTATACCTATGATTGGTCTTATCCTGTCATCCTCTTTTTCAACATCAAAGCCTGCAACTTTTACACTGCCTTTTGTAGGTTTTAATAATGTGGTCAGCACTGAAAATGTGGTGGATTTGCCAGCTCCATTTGGCCCTATCATTCCAAAAATTTCTCCTTTGAATACATCGAAGCTGACACCATTCACTGCGGTTATTTCCCTTCCTCTGGAATGAAATACCTTGACAAGATTCCTGACCTCAATAATTGGTTCCATTTCCTCACCTGGTCTTCAATCCTCGACCTTCAGGATGCCTTTAGTAAATATGTCAATAAACCTTTCAATTTCCTCATCATTTTCACCCAAAAAACTGTCACCAACTACTCCTCTTAATAAAGATGTGTAGACAAAATAACTAACAAAAGTTATTGCTGCCGATCGAGGATTGATATTACGCATTTTTCCGTTTTTTATTTGCAGCTCAAAGTATTCGCTCAGACGCCTTATGTTCATTTGAATGAAAGATGATAGAATCTCGGCGACTTCGGGTCTCCTCCGCCCTTCTTCGAACAGCATGAACATAAGCATACGGCGTTTACCATCATTTTTTTTATCCTTCATAACCTTTATAATGTTTTTACCCAGGATGCGAAGGTCTGTCTCAAGGTCTGCATTTTTTTCTATAAGGAATAATGTATCCAGTGCTGAAAATGCAGTCCGATTCTGAATTAGGACCTCTCTCAGCAGATTCTCTTTTGATTGAAATTTTCGGAACAAAGTTACTTCTGCAACATTTGCCTCTTCCGCGATTCTGCGAGTAGTTGCACCTGTGTATCCTTCACTAGCGAATATCTTCAAAGCTGCTTCCAGGATTCTTTGTTCTGTACTCATTATAAATGTAAGTAAGTAATCACTTACATTTAAAGATATTGATTATTTTTGTCTCAATAGTTCCATGTATTTCATTATAACAACTACCTGAAAAAAGTAAGATTGGAGTATAATAAACTAAATTCGATAGGACTTTAGCGATTGAACTGAGAAATCAATAACATTAAACCTTCAACTTTCTACAGCACAATTTAACTGCAACATCCATTGTACTTGATTTCATACCCCGAGGGCGTAATTCCTGATGAATTTACTTTTTCGTTTAATTATTTAATAATATTTGTATATTTAATCTAACTCTTCTTTTCTAATCATTATTTCGTTATCTATTATATTACTTGAATTCTAATACATATAACGGGCGATTTAAAAATTTATTTGTTATATAATAGGTAAATTGCAGTATTGCGTCATCGCTCACATTTTGTTTCAGACGAATCAATTTAACTAAAATAATCTGAAACTGTGACTTAAGTTTTATTAACCAAATTCCGATATGGAGTCAAAAATATGAGTAAATATAAAGGAAAGAGGGCAATATCCCTATTTGTTGGGGTGTTGCTTTGTATGGCATTAATAGGAAATGCATCTGCGGCATGGAATACACCAGATTGGAATACCGCTAATTGGAATAACACCAATTGGGATAACACCAATTGGGATAACACCAATTGGGATACAACTAAAGAGAATTCAACGACACAGAACGTGACTTCCGAGAATACAATTATATGGAATTCAACGGATAGTTCTAATTATCCTTCCGATATTACGAAAATTTCTAAGTTTGCTGATCTTATGAAATCAATACCAAGAAAAGGAAAATAACTGATGTGATTACTGAAGTGGAAGGCTATAGAGGCACCGAGGAATAAAAAGATATGGTGGAAGTTTTAGTAACTTAATTTTTTTATATTTTTGAGACTCTTCATTTTTTTGTGTACACATCCTCATAAAAAACCAATCTGATCTTGAATAAAAAATCATCTTATCCACAGAGAATGACGAAGAGCCTTAATCAATTAAATTGCGGACGGCCACCCCACCCTAAAGAGGCTGTCCGACAATTACTATCAGTAATAACAATATTTATTCTTATTCGATTTAAAGGCTTTAGATACATTATTTATTACATGTTTTTGCCCTGAAATTGAATTGTCGGACAGCCTCTAATAGATTCACTTTATGCGACGCTTCAGGAGCACCGTAAATATTTGA
>NZ_JAVKPK010000120.1:0-3557 GCF_031461075.1 Methanosarcina baikalica
ATAATACAAAACAGAAATAATTGAAAACGCATTAACAAATCGGAAATTTCCTGAAAAAAGTCAAGGCAGCAAAGTGTACTGCGACGATAGAGAGTTTTAAGTCTTATGCTACTCTTCTATGCCAATATTCTAAATAAAACTGCGTAAGTCCTGTACATTCAACAGTTGTAATAGCGTTTTTTATGCTTGTACCTTGAAACTCCAAATAAACAGATATATTACTTTATTTATACATATAAAGCTTTAAATAGGTCTAATAATTATTTACTACATTATTTATGGTTGTATATAAAATAAAAAGTTTAGAAAAACTTATTTTCTGAAATAACTCCCTTTTAACTCTTTCTGCCTTAAAATCAACTTATGCTCCAGGCAAGAAAATTCCTTAACCGATGGCCAATAAAGAATACTTTGAAGATACGATAGTATGTATGAATCACTTATCAAATTTGAAAAAACAAACGCGTCCCCTATTTTCGGGAAAAATGTAGAGAGATTTTTATGCCTGAGAGTTTCAGCAGCTCACTCTAAAAAATTGAAGTTTTAGGTGCTGTATAAGTGTTAAATGTGCTATTTGTAGATATATAAGGAATTAAAAATTTAAAAGCTCTTATTTTATTCATAATACCCTTTAAAACTCTTATTTTATTAATTAAATCATTTTAAGCTATTTTCTATTACAAGTATATTTATATTTAAGCTCGTTAATTTTAGAATTGTCAAGCCGCTGCTAGTCGGTAAGACAACGACAATTAGAATAAAAGTGAATTTCAGAAATTAGGATAAAAGTGAATTTCAGAACTGTCAACCGGCAGATAGCCGGGAAGACAATTTAAAAAACAAAACCGATGCTTTCAGAAACAAATCTAGAATCTGGAATTTATCGGTATTGATTTATTAGTATTAGTAGTGGTTTTAATAAATGTATGGAGTGGGGTATATGTTGAAAGTGAAAAAGATACTCGGTATTTTGCTGGCACTTTGTTTTGTACTGTCAGTGACTGTTGCGTCAGTGAGTGCAGCTCCGCAAAAGAATGAAAAGCAATGGGGCAACGATCAAAAGAAATGGGATAACGATCAGAAAAAGTGGGGCAACAATAACAAGAAATGGGATAACGACCGGAAAAAGTGGGGCAACGATAAAAAGAAATGGGATAACGACCAGAGAAGATGGGATAACGACCGGAGAAAGTGGGACAACGAGAAGAGGAATTGGAACAATAAGAAACACGGCAACGAGTACAACAGATGGTTTGCTCTTTACATGAAATGGTTTTTCAATTATAATAGATTCAACAATAACCATAAGAGATTCAACGACAATTATAATAAATTCCACGACAACTATCAGAGAAACTACGGAAACATATGGTGAGAACTAGCTGTAAATAAATTGATGATAATTCTGTCGCACACTCTTTTGGATTAAAGAAGCAATGAGGTTCTTTACTACTTCGGGAGTTTTGAGGGTCACGAATACTCCGTCCTTCAGGTCGGGGATGAAGTGAACCCTCGATGGCTTTTCTTTTTGTTCCTTATCTTTTCTTTCTGTTCCTTATCTTTTCTTTCTGTTCCTTATCTTTTCTTTCTGTTCCTTATCTTTTCTTTTTGTTCCTTAATTTTATCAAGCTTAGTTATATTGAGCCGTTGGAAATGCGACCGCTTAAACAATCAAACAATATATTAAGGAATCATAAAGGACACTGAAAGCAGAATTTAAATCATGTGGATTAAGGAAATCCAGGCAAATAAGAGTGCTTTATTTGAATAAATCCATTACGATGAGAGCGATGATACGAACGTGCCTCATTGCTTGCAGCGAGGTGCGCCGGTGCGATTTTGATTTAGAGACAATGATACAGTCGATCCCAAAACTCTAAATTTGCTTCTTTGAATCTCTTATTTTTAGTGCTCAACAGAGTTTCTGATCCTGAAAGCAATTCTAAATAACTCAAATGATTCTGAATAAAAGGGGTTTTAGGATCAGCTCATAAAGTAATGATAAAATGAAAACTTTAAGTCGCGTGGGTTTTAGCGCTCCTCATCTATTAGAATCAAAATATTCTCACGCCCATTCTTGAACTTCTTAATCAGTCCTCTCTTTTCTAGTTCTGAAAGCAGGAGGCTGACTTTTACCTCAGAATATTCCGACCTGCGACGCAGATCTTTTTGGGTAATCCGACCTTTATGGCCCCGAATTAAGTTAACTATTTCTTGTAAATCTGTAGAAAGAGGAAGCTTTTTTAGAGCAGCAGTTTCAATTTCGGAATTAGTGGCGGGTTCTATTATTGGCTCTGTTATTATTGGCTCTGTTACGGAAATAGCTTTTTCAATGTTTACGAATCCTGGTTTCACGCCCGAACCAGTGCTATTAGCGAGAATTTTTACCAAAAGCCCGGATATATCGAATTTTCTTTTCTGAAACATGCTTTTTTCAACCAGCTTGTGCTTTCTGGAAAGTTTATAGCCTCCACCGAGCAGAAGAAAAAGTGTAAGGGCTATTAGCAAGTAACTTATAGCTGATGAATCAGTCCTGGTTTGTTCTATGGGATTCACGCTATTGGGATTATTTATATTAGCTGCGATTGTTCCTGTTACCGGATTTTCGGATATGGGATAAAGCAGGAGATCGAATACGTAATTTCCTTCACCTTCAATCTTGAAAGTTGCTTCTTTTGAATAGGTGAGGGTGTTGTTCTGGTAATACTTGGCTGTAATAGCATAGTCCCCGGGCACCAATTCAAAAGAATAACTGCCGTTTTTTGCTACTATTGATTGAGGGGGAGTGGAATTTACATCAATAACAGTATCGTTTAGGGGTTCAAGGGTATCCCATAAATATGTTACCCCGTGAACCGTTGCACTGATGTTGCTGTCTGCTAAGAAAGGTACCCCTAAAGTAAGTAAGGCAGGTGCCCCTAAAGTGAGTAAAGTAGCAGTGCAAATAATGTAGAACCTCAGATTCATTTCTATCAGTAAATCCAATATTGTAAGTTGAGGTTATGGATTGCAAGTTGAGGTTATGGGGATCAGCTGCTAAAAATTGGCTAAAAATTGCGAGCACAAAATCTCTATATTTTCTCAAATATAGGAGATATGTTCGTTTTTTCAGATTTGGTCAATGAATCACCCCCATGATGCATTGGATTTTGTTATTAACTGGCCCGTTTCAAAATTGCTTCTGATAATATCAAATAATATATAATTTTGAAGCAAGCCCATTGAAATCTTTTTTCATGCCTGTAGACTCTTTCATTTTATAGCCTTCCCCAATCCCCATTTGATATCTGTTCATTATTGAGTCTATCAAGATCCATTATTTCAATCTTGATTATTAATAATTATAGGGTATTTTTATATAACCTACTTCACATCTGATTACTCAAACTATAAGATTCAAATAATTGCATATCAATTAATAATCCTGTATTTTTAATCATGTACATTAATTACTATTTTTACTTTAACGAATAAAACCAAATTGACCACGGCTACTGATCATAATTAATAAGTATATATAATAGATAAATATTTCGTTTATTATTTATTACTAGTGA
>NZ_JAVKPK010000121.1:0-3536 GCF_031461075.1 Methanosarcina baikalica
GTATATCCTCAAGTTCCTCCAGTGAATTGATTACAACATTTTCTTCGAAAACCTATGGTTCAAAGGATATTCGTATAATTAGTATAAAAAATGAACAAGTCCCTGAAATAAATATAGAAGGAAAAACTCCATCTCTCCAAGAATTAAAGACACAGGAACAAGTAAATAAACATTTTATTCCCTTACCAAGAGTTGTAGACAGATTAAATTACTGGATCTCAAATCAAAAAGATCTGCTTTTTCAAGGATTACCTTTCTGTGGGAAAACGTCTTTGATGACCTACTTGGCCTACGAGTGCACAAAGTTAGATGACAATTTACAACCAATTAGAATTGAACCTCCAAAGGATTTATCTATTGAAGACGTTCCAGCATCTGTTTCGAGACTGATTCAATCGTTTAAACAAGAAAATATTTTTGAACTCTCGAAAAGACCTGTGCTTATTTTAGAAAATATTCATCTTCCATCTAATTTTGAAATAGCTAAATTGTTAATGAATCACAAGGGAAGAATCTGGCGTGTTTGGGCTACCGCTAGACCACGTGAATTAAGTAAAATGTTGGAAAAAGAGGGAACCATCGGGAAGAATTTGGATATTATAAATGATGCTTGTGATTTATTAAGAGATGAAGATATTAAATATATTTTTGAAACAATAATTCAACCAAAGTTAATTTCACAAGGATTGGATAATGGAGAGATTAGCACTATTAGAGACGTAATAAGGTCTCGCGGAAATGTTCCATTCAGATTTATCATAAAAATAATTGATATTATTAATTCAAACACTGCTCAGCCAATTGAAGGATATGCTTCTCTTTTTGCACGTGAACCAACCGATACAGAAGAGATTGTGCGTTCTTTATGGCCTATTGATAATAGGAATGGTCTTGAAGCACTTTGTATCGCATGTTATTTACCTAAATCGTCGTGGGAAATATTACAAAAAATACTTGACGGCATGAACGAAGCATCAGGAGAACGTACATTAAACGAATTACGTTTTTCTCTCGCTTTAGTAGCTGATTCTGATGATCCTAACCGAGCAACTATGTATGATCCGGTTAGCGAGAGAGTTGAGAACGGAGATTTTATAACTCAAAATCTTAAGGATAAAACTTGGGATGAAATCGAAAATATTTTGTCTGAAGGTCAATGTTTTGAAAATTATTTGAAAAGTAATTACTCAATGTGGATGGATTTTGGCATATTAGCTATCAAAGAAGAAAAATTTGAGGTTGGAGCTAAATTATTCGAAATAGCTGTGTGCAAAAGTAATGATCTTGAGAAAGTTGACGCCTTAAGTAAGTTTGCGGATTGCTCCACCGATAAACCCGATCCTGATTGGGATGGCGCTATAAAAGCTTTTCAAGAAGCAGTAGATTTGCTGGATAAATCGGCACAAAATGAATTTCGTGCAAATGTCCTCTATAATTTAGCATATTGCTTATATCACAAACCTGATCCCGATTGGGATGGCGCTATAAAAGCTTCTCAAGAAGCAGTAGATTTGCTGGATAAATCAGAACAAAATGAATTTCGTGCAAATGTCCTCTATAATTTAGCATATTGCTTACGTCGCAAGCCTGATCCTGATTGGGATGGCGCTATAAAAAATTTTCAAGAAGCAGTAGATTTACTGGAAAAATCGGAACAAAATGAATTTCGTGCAAATGTCCTCTATAATTTAGCATATTGCTTACGTCGCAAGCCTGATCCCGATTGGGATGACGCTATAAAAGCTTTTCAAGAAGCAGTAGATTTACTGGAAAAATCGGAACAAAATGAATTTCGTGCAAATGTCCTTAGAGGTCTAGCATATTGCTTATATCACAAGCCTGATCCAGATTGGGACGATTCTATAAAAGCTTTTCAAGAAGCAGTAGATTTATTGGAAAAATCGGAACAAATTGAATTTCGTGCAAATGTCCTTAGAGGTCTAGCTTATTGCTTATATCACAAGCCTGATCCAGATTGGGACGATTCTATAAAAGTTTATCAACAAGCAATAGATTTACTGGAAAAATCGGGAAACGAAGATTCTGTATTCAGTTTACTGAATGTCGTAGGATATTGTTTACACAGAAAACCTGATCCAGATTGGATTAACTCAATTAAGATATTTAAACAAAGTATTGAAATTAAAAGAGCTTCGAATAGCATTTTAGGACTAATAATCTGTTATGACGCGATTGAAGAGTTCGAAGAGGCAGATAACTGGGTAAGAAAACTTCAAGATCCAAGTTTCAAGGTAAAATTGTATAAGGATACACCAGAATATAAGATTCTTCAAGATGCATACTTGTATTTGAGATCTGGAAATATGAAAAAATCAATAGAACTTGCTAATTCATTGAAAGAAAGTTCCGAAAATTCAAGAGCAATGCTTATTTCCTCAATTGCATACTACAAATGTGGAAATGAAAAAGAATATCTAAAATGTTTATCAGCTGCCTCAGCTGATTTTACTGATAAACTGTGGGCTAAAAGTATAGCAATGGGATGTTTCAAAAGATTTAAAGTTTTGGGTATTGAGAAATTTTTGCAAGCATTAATGGAAGAGCCAGAGAAAACAGAAAATGCTTCTTAAGCGGTAGATCTCATTTAATTTACTCTCTAAAAGCTCAGAAGAAGGCCCAGAGGGAACAAGCTTTAATAAATGAAAACTGCTCTCTTCCTTCAAATCAGGAGGCAGCCACAGAATGATGATCGCAGGAATAGACGAAGCCGGAAAAGGCCCTGTAATCGGGCCAATGTGCATAGGAGGCGTAAAAATAGAGGAGTCGAAAGCCCACATCTTCAAGGTGCTCGGGGTTGCGGATTCAAAGAAACTGACGCCGAAAAAAAGGGAGCAGCTTGCAGCCCAGATCAAAAAACATGCAGACGGCTTTTTTGTCCTTGAGGTCGGCCCTTCTCAGATTGACGAACTCAGGAAGATTATGACAATGAATGAGATCATGGTGGTCTGTTTTGCAAAAGTGCTGGAACAGCTAAAACCAGATCTAGTATATGTTGATGCTGCTGACGTGAAAGCCGAGCGTTTTGCAGCCAATCTCCGCAGACAGTATGCGAAAACAAGTTCTGATCACGCAAAGAAAATAGAGATAATTTCTATGCACCAGGCAGATGCAATTTATCCCACGGTCTCAGCAGCTTCTATTATTGCAAAGGTGCGCAGAGATGAGCTGATCGAAGAACTCAAAAAAGAATGGGGCTTGGACTTTGGCAGCGGCTATCCCTCAGATCCCAAGACAAAAGAATTCCTGCTGAAGTGGGGAAAAGAGCACTCAGGAGAGTTTCCCAACATTGTAAGGCAGTCCTGGCAGACTGTAGAAAATATAAGAGAAGAGCTGAAAAAAGCAGAACAGAAATAAAAAAGAAAATAATAAAAGAAAAATAAACGTTTTTTCACTCATCTACCACATAGCTTCAGATTAGTTCCGTAGAAATTAAGATATCAAGGAGTGCAAATACATGCTCCCCGTGATATTTTCTTCACTGTTATTCCTGCTTATTCTTCAGACTCGTCGAGAAC
>NZ_JAVKPK010000122.1:0-3470 GCF_031461075.1 Methanosarcina baikalica
TCTAGGACTTGTATTCTAAAATTAATACAAAAACCATTTATAAAGCCAGTTATAACCCAACTGAGTCCGGGCTTCCGGGCTCGACTCAGTTATCCGGTGAGTTTTTGTTTCTGGCTAATTTTATTAAGCTTTCACCTGGATGTTCACAACAGATGCTGAAAATGTATGGATCTTGATAGTTTCGAGAGCGAATTCATGAATGCTTCAAGCATGTTCACTCAATCTTAACACTTAATGAATAAAGGTACTCTTCTCCGAAATCGAACTTTTTATTTATTACTGGCAAAAACTTACTGTTTACATCGGCTGATGTATATTCCATCACGGAAAGCACTTCTTTGTAGGCTTTCCTGTGAAAAATACCATACTGTTTTGAGTACATTTTCACATTCTCAGCCGCTGATATGTAAAATCAATCTGATTGACTGATAGCAAAAAGGAAACGTGCAGCGCCCAGATGCACCTCTTGTAAGATGCACCTCTTGTAATCAGTACCTCCATCTTGAAGTTCTGATTTGTAAAAACAAATATGAAGATATAGCTGCTCACGAGAGAACGGTTAGAGACGGACAAGAAGAAGGGATGAAGCTTATCCTCCCAGAGTAATCGTTTTGATTCTCGTGTATGTGAAATGAGGCTTTGATGTTTACTCGCAAGCAACCGGATACCTATTACCGCTTAATATTATATATAACTTTTCATCATTTAGGTATGTATATTGTTGAACTATAACAGTTTTTTTTGTTTTTCGGGAAGAAGATCCCCTGGTAATTCTTTTTTCCCATGATAAAGCTCATATTCTCACATATCCATACTTACTTAAGAGAGAATCTGGGGGCATGAAGGATTCTACTGCTTGATGAAAACGAGGCTTTAGAACTGGGACTTGTTCTGGTTGATGAAAAAAATGAAACCGAAATTAAAGGAGTCCTTAATTACCTCTCCGAGCTTGCAGTGAAATATGCAAAAGAAGGACAGGAAAGCGACACCAGAAGATTAATCCAATACATAACAAAAATAGGAAAAGCGGCAGCTATGGCCAGGCTTGAACCGGTTGTTATTAATACGCTTCTTCTTTTTTCTCAAGTTGCGAGAGAAGCCTGCAGGCAGCATATGGAAAATGTCCTTGTGAGCATAGTACTTGCTTTTGGCGAGATCGGGAAAGTTGCAGCAGGACAAAAAATGGAGATTTCCGCAAAGATCGCAGCCTCCTGTCTTGGCGAGATCGGAAATGCGACGACTTTCGCAAGAACCAGAAAAGAAACAATTGCAGTTATTTTTGCTCTTGGGGAAATTGGGAAAAGCGTTACATCTCAAAGTCTGGGTGATGCCGCAAACAGTATAGCAGCCTTTCTTGGGGAAACCGGAAAGGTTGCAGCAAGCCTGAACTTCGAGGATGCAGCATTAAACGCCGAGCTATTGCTGCAGGAAATCGGAACCGGGGCGATTGAACAAAATTTGAAAGAAACTGCTGATATAAGTGTCCGCTCTCTTCAGGATATAGGAAAAACTGCAGATCTGCAGGGGCTTGATAGGGCTTTGCTCCAGGCAGCCTATTCGCTTGAAACGATTAAATTTGATGCAGAGGACCGTTACCTGATGAGCGCTTCCATCATAGCCGAAGTAGCTCTCCTTCACTTTGAAAGATTAGAAATTGAGAAACTGGAAGATAAACTAAATAAAACTTCCAGGGGAAAGAAAAAATTTTTAGGTACTCGTTTATGAATTTTTTCAACTCAGTTTAATGAGTATTTTTATCGAGTAAGTAAAGCCAGTGTCGATTACAATACCTTCCTTCATAAGGGAAAGGAGTGCAGGCAGGATTGTCTAGCTTTGAGGTGCCTTTTCCGGATAAGAACTTTTAATGGGGTGTTCTGAACGTCTAATTTAAATGAAGCTGGGGCAACGGACCTCGGGTTGAGTTCTGTTAAGGATAATGACGAGCGTGGTGTGCTACGATCTATAGATTACCTTACGGAACGGGGAACTGAATACATAAACAAGGGGCTCGAGCCCGATGCAAAAAAGGCCGTTATCAGTATAAGAAATATAGGTAGCGCTGCTGTCTTTCAAAAAATGGGAATCGGGGTGTATTTATCTCTTTTATCTCTTGGAAAGATGGCTGAAGTTGCAAGAGAGCAGAAAATGACTGATATCGGTTTAAGTATCCTTTACTCCCTATGCGCAATCGGGAAGGCAGCGGTTGGGCAAAAGATGGAGGCAGCGGTCAGGATTGCAGTCGCATATCTTGGGGAAATTTCGAATTCCGCGTCTCTTCTGAATATGGAGAGAGAGTCTCTAGCTGCGGCTTTGGCAATAGGATCCATAGGAAAAGAGACCTTCGGGCAGCAGTATATCAGCGTTCCGGAGAATGGAGGTTTCATCCTTCCAGGTTCATGTATACTTTTATCTCACTCCCATGGAGAAGAAGCGATCGTCTTCGCGGACAAATTTCCGGGTATTTTCAGCCTGCTTATTCAACAAGGAGGAGAAGCCGATTTCCTTCAGCACATGCCTGGCCTTGCAGAAAATGAATTTTCTTGCGCAGATTCCAATGACGTTGAAAATGTAATCATTAAGGCTGCCAATTCTCTGGGAACAATGGTTTTCGAAGGTAACAAAAGATTTTTAATAAGCCACCTGCTTATGACAAAACTTGCCCTTGAAACTCTCAATGGGTCTGAATATATACACGAAGCCGAATCTCTTGATTGAAAAAATCAGTAGCCTCTGAATCTTTGATTATAGTTACGGGCATTATCGGATGTGAGGAAATCTCATGCCATATATTAGAAAGGGCAGGCAGCTGGAATCAGAAAACAAACTCAGAAAAAATATAGAACAATGCCTGATTCCATATATCTAATGGCTTGACGGCAGAGAAATTTCAATCTCTCCAGTTTACTCCGATTTTGATACATTTTTATGGAAAAAGTGATAATAATTTGCAAAGGAGATGGAACCTGCTTTCGGCAGGTCGACATAAAAATCCATTCAATTTTTCTATTGATATCGTTTTTTTCAGAACTGTTGAAATTCAATTTAAATCAAAAATTACTAAATGTTAACCATAACATAATTAATATATATTTATAAGAAACGAGATAAATGATAAATAATGTTAGGTATATAGCCCGTATGATCCTGGTTTTTAAGTGAACCTGCAAAAAATAACAATTGAGGATATTTAAATATTAGAATGTGCTTGCTGCCGAATGTAGGATAGATTATTTTGTTATTTCCATAGATTATTTTGTTATTTTCGTAGAGAATTTCTGTTACTTTTCGGGTTTTTGATCGATTGCAGTCATAGAATACGGAAAATAATGGCAATTTGACAATCCAGAAAAATCTTAAAAAGTATCAGTTCAGGTTTATTTATCAGAATTTATATTTCAAAATCATTTTATTATCTCGAATTATTATATTACAGGTGATTATAAAGACTATATTTATTCTGTTTACGCAAC
>NZ_JAVKPK010000123.1:0-3458 GCF_031461075.1 Methanosarcina baikalica
GATTCAAATATGATTCAAGAAGCAATTTTGAGTTTCAGGATAAGTTCAATATATATTTCAAACAATATTTGAACAAATTGTTCTACAGAAATTCAGACTTTTTTCTGAGCGCAACTTTCTCCCCGCAGTATTTATGCAACTTTTTTGTTCCCCCTGCTTCGCTGACAATAGTAAGCATAGTTATGGGATCAAAAATTTGGGTTCCCATTATTGCTGTAATTCCTCTTTGAAAAAATGGGGTAGGATAAAGAGGGGCGCTTGGGCCGAGCAAGACAATTTCCCTTGCTGTACCCCGAAGAGAAAGGAGTTCATCGAAAGTCCTGTTGGCGAGAGTACTTGCACTGAGGATAATCACATCCGATGCAGGGAGAATCTCTCTGGCTTTTTCTGAGTGTAGGGTCCTGGTTTGAGGAGATTCGATTTCACGCTTTTCGAGGACAGTAAGTTTATCTGTTATTTTCAGGATTTTAGGGATGAGGGGGCCGAAATAGCCTACCATTGCAACCCCGTCTTCAGGTTTTATAAGATCAAAGATATCTATGTCCGAAGCCGGGAAGTTTTCAGGTTTGAGATTCCGCAGCATATGAAAAAGAGCGTTTGCTGCTGCAATCCCAATTGCAGTTTCAAGGGGGTTCCTTGACAGGGCCAGTTCAAGCACTTTATTTGCAGTTCTGCCTTTTATTGTGTCCTGAAAGCCCAGGGAAGGACAGCCGGAAAATTCGTAAAGCGGAGTACAGGCTACACCTCCGTAGTTTTCGGAAAGCAGCACTCCGGTATAGGCGAGCCCTATCCTGACATCTTCTACCTTAATTTTTTCAAGCACAGGACCGAATTCGCGCCTGAGTTCCCCCACAAGGGCGGATAATATCGTATTTTCTATTTGTCCGTTCTGATTTTCTATTTCAGATAGTTTTGTTTTTTGAAAGTTTTCAGCTTCTGGCATTCGGCCACCTTTTTTAGTATGGAATCTAGATATGTCTGAACATACATATCGGGTAATAAAGTTTTTTGAAAGCCAGAGTATCAAAATATTCGATAATTGTTTTTGTAACCGTTTAGAGTTGCTTTCGAGCCTATTGGCTTAAAAAAGAATTTTAAGGCTTCTTTTGATTTTATTAAATCTCAAGCAATCTCTTTCTATATTTTTCCAGCTCTTCAGCCCCTTTTTCCCTGGACATACTGCTCGCTCCGTAAATTACGTATGAAGGCAGCACTTCCATTCCCATATATTCAAAAATGCAATGAGTTATCGACTCCAGGTGCTTATTAAGATCTCCATGGGCCCCTCCCTCGGAATACATCTCTTTCGGAGCTCCAGTAGTTGTAACAAGCATTGCGGATTTTCCTTTGAAGAGTCCGGTATTGTAGGCACTGTTTGTAACAGGGTTAAATCCAAACCCAGGCACTAGGACGCGGTCGATCCATCCTTTCATTATAGCTGGCATGAAAGTGAAATAAATCGGGAACTGAAAGATTAAGAGGTCAGCCCATTTCACTTTTCCCATCTCTTCCTTGATGTCAGGAGCAAAAGCCTCTGTCTTTGAGGCATTGAGGGCTTCAAGGAAGGGGTTGAAAACATCCGGTTTTTTCCTTTCCGGAAAATCCGAAGATTTCAGGATAGGGTCAAACTTCATAGCGTAAAGGTCAGAAAGCTTTACTTCGTATCCTTTTTCCTGCAAGGCAGCAAGGGCTGTATCTTTTAAAGCGCCGTTAAAAGATTTCGGTTCTGGATGTGCGTAAATGTACAAAACTTTCATTCAATTCCCCTCATTATATCTATGAAATTCATTTCCCTGAATAAAAATGTGAGGTTATCCGGCAGGGTCGCAAATTTGGACAGTATCTTCAAAGGCATGCCTAAATTATGGAATGTTGGTAGATAGATAACTATGAGAAAGGGTACATATTGCCCCTACTGTGGAGTATCTATTAACCGTGATCTTAATGCTTCTATTAATATACTCAAATTGGGATTACAATCAGTTCGTAAAACCGATAGATGCCCCTCACTGAAGTGAGGGGAGCCGTCATATCGTTTAAAGTCTTATGCTGCTGGTTTTTAAATTTAACTGTTTATAGTCTTATAACATCAACAATTGTAATAGCAGGCTTTTATGTCTGTGCCTTGAAACCTCCGAATAAACGGATATATCGCTTTATTTAAATATATAAGATATTAATGGAGTCTGATACGTATTTAATCCATCATTTTGGGTTATATAAAAAATCAAAAGTTTAAAAAAACTTATTTTCTGAAATAACTCCCTTTCAACTCTTTCTGCCTTAAAATAAGCTTATGCTCCAGGCAAGAAAATTCCTTAACCGATGGCCAATAAAGAATACTTTGGAGATACGATTGTGTGTATGAATAACTGATTAAATTTGAAAAAACACACGCATTCCCTATTTTTCTGGTAAAATATAGAGAGATTTTTATACCTAAGATTTTCAGCAACTCACTCTAAAAAAATTGATGTTTTAGGTGCTGTATAAGTATTAAAATGAGTTATTTGTAGATATATGCGGAATTAAAAATTTAAAAACTCTTATTTTATTCATAAAACCCTTTAAAACTCTTATTTTGTTAATTAAATCTTTTTAAGCTCTATTTTGTTATAAGTATGTTTATATTTAAGCTCGTTAATTTTAAAATTGTCAAGCTGCGACTAGTCGGCAAGACAACCATAATAAGTGAATATATTATCGACCCGTAGATCGCCGGGAAGGCAACTTAAAGAACACAACTTAAAGAACAAAACTGATGCTTTCAGAAACAAATCTGGAATTTATCGGTATTGATTTTCTAGTATAATATTGGATTTGAATAAATGTATGGAGTGGGGTATATGTTGAAAATGAAAAAGATACTCGGTATTTTACTGGCAGTTTGTTTTGTACTGTCAGTGACAGCTGCAGCAGCAAGCGCAGGTCCGGCTAATTACTTTAAAGACAAGAAAGATTTCAGGTATGATGACCACCGCTACGACAAAAAAGACCGCTACGACAAGAAAGATTTCAGGTATAATGACCACCGCTACGACAACAAGAAAAGACAACACCATCCTTCTCACTGGGGAAAACAGAGAGTAGGTCACAGAGAGTTTAGGAATCACTCCTGGACTATTGTCTATGTATACATACAGGTCTTCATAAAAGAATACTGGACATACTATTAAAACCATAAAGGAAGCAATTAAAATTTTATAAACATTTAACTGGCTAGCGTAAGTATTAATCATGCTGAAGTTAGCTAGTTAGATAATTCTGTTTTTGATGTTTATATTCTTTTTTTCTATGGGGCACTCTATCCCAAACTAACAGCATGAACTCTGTTTGATCTCTTTTCTGCGTCAGCAAGTGAAGATACACATGACAGAGATCAGCAAATATAAAAACACACGTCATAACTTTGAATTGTATGAAGAAAACAGAAGCGTGAAGACCAGTTATACATAATA
>NZ_JAVKPK010000124.1:0-3432 GCF_031461075.1 Methanosarcina baikalica
GTTTTTGGGACTGTGGCGGGCACTGGACTTGGTGATGCACTTGAGTATTATGTGTAGGATTGCTACTAAAGCTTAAGCTTTAACACATTAAACTCTGTAATATTTAACCCACATAAATCAAGGAATGTAGTGAGAGTGCCGAAAAAGTCGATAATTGCCAAAATTTTGGCACATTTAAGCATTGGCAATAAATTTCAAAATGCCGTATGATTCATGTTTCTGATTGGATTTTTCGGCACTATGAGAATTTAGATGTAAAATTCCGGCTTTTCCGATACTCTCATAGTAGAAATAGTCATCGTCGGCATCTAATGAATAACTATTATTTTATAATGACAAGTATGT
Organism: Methanosarcina baikalica; assembly: GCF_031461075.1. Lineage (NCBI taxonomy): Archaea > Methanobacteriati > Methanobacteriota > Methanomicrobia > Methanosarcinales > Methanosarcinaceae > Methanosarcina > Methanosarcina baikalica. The sequence continues at coordinate 346 of NZ_JAVKPK010000124.1, forward strand.
AAAAAAACGCGGGATAATATTTGCAAGGTTTAGGTAACATACTCAACACAACATGAGAGAGTTGTCAATTTACTGGTACCGATCAATAACGGATGGATGAATCGCACGAATATGAATGTTAGGAGGTAGATGCCACAACAATGGCGCACGCAGTAGGTTTGCTATTAGAATGCGCTTACAGCGTGGCCTAACATAATTTGTGGCAGTCACTGCTTGTAAATATATTTAAGGAGATGGTGATATGATAAACGGGACATTTCTAATTGCAGTCGCAGATGTTCTGTTCGGAGTTGGTTTGATGGACATCACAGATAGACTAGTCCTTAAGGGTATAGGAAACATTGTTGCGCTGGTGGGGATTATCTATCTAGCATGGTACATATTAAATGAAGGGAAAGTAATTTTGGCGAATTTTTGAAGTCTACATCCAATCACTATGAAGTGTGATCAACATGCTTAAAAAACTGTTAATTGTGACCCTCATCCTTTCGATCGTGGCAACAGGTTGCATAAGTGAGATGACTGTTGAAGAAATAGCAAAACATACTCAGGAGAAGTATGAAACCGTTCATGACTTCAAAGCAACAAGGATCTCTACAACGAACGTTCAAGGAGCAGAAATATCAGATGAAGTAGAGATTTCAGTCAAGAAACCGAATAAATTCATGAGCGAGGATAAAAAACGAGGTATAATAAAAGTTTCTAACGGTGAAGTGATGTGGGTGTACGATGTCAAGAAGGGTGAAGCTACCAGGACATCACTGGAAGGTTATGGAGACTTGCTTGACTATGGATCATTCATCAAGGAGTTGCTGGAGGACACCAATGCCACGCTGCTTGGAGAGGAGAAACTTTCTGGTACGTCCTGCTATGTCATAGAGGAGACTCCAAAGAAAGACATGTATTTAACAGGTCAAAAAATCTGGATAGATAAGAAGTACTGGATTCCAGTTAGAATCGAGATCTACTTTGAAGGTTTTAATTCAAGTGTGGAGTATACAAACGTTTCTTTCAACACCGGGATTAGTGATGATGAGTTTGAGTTTTCTCCACCGGCAGGAGTGAAAATAATAGAACCTGAAACAAAATTGTCCAACAACGTTAGTATGGAAGATGCGCAGAACAATATGAACTTTACAATTCTCAACCCTTACACTGCTGGGTATGAATTCAATGGTGCAACTGTTTCTAAATCTGGAGATATGGAGAGCGTTTCCCTTGTATACACGAAAGGAAGAGAAAGAATGGCTATAACTCAAACAGTATTGCAGGAGAAACATCCGTTACAAAATGCTGAAAATGTTAGCATTGGGGAAGCAGAAGGCGAGCTTATACATATATTAGGCAAAAAAATGCTTAGGTTTGATTCTAATGATACAGAAATTATGATTACTGGCACAATGACTAAAGATGAATTTATAAAAGTAGCTGAGTCAATGAACCAATAATTCATATTTTGAAATTTGCATTTCTGTACAAATTCATGGTATAAAAGTGCCAATTTGTTAATAATGTTTATTAAATGACAATGTATAGGAACTGTTTGCCTCTATCAGCAGGAATCGAAATGTGGATAATGACAGATTAATTGGTTCAATTTGATAAGGGAAATTAATATATGGCAAAAAAATCAGAGTATCACTTGTGCTACTGCTTTATTAGGATGTATGGCATGTGTTTATTTTTGCGTTGCTAGGTACTGCACATATCAAATGCCTTGTACCAACCACAAATAACAGTGAAGGTAATTATTCCCTTATCTCTTACTATTTTTTCTATAGTTTACATAGAAATGCGTCTGATAGTTTGTATAGTAGAATCATTTAGCTGCATCCTTTATTTATTGATAGGTTTTGAAGAGTGTTATCTAGAAACTCCAGTAAACTCGCATATATTAGCGAACTTGTAAATATCGAGGAAGGGTGATAGAATAATGTCCAGATTAGTCCCTTATGAGATATCATCGTGCCAAAAAAACACGAAAATATCGCTGCCTTTTGGTTTTGGATTGATCGGGTTGAGTATCTTTTGTCTACTTTTCTTACTAATTCCAACCGTATCGGCACAACCAGTTTCCATTGTGTATTTTCATCAAAAAGGTTGTCATGATTGCGAAATAACTGATCCTCTTGTCGATCGAATAGAAACTCAATATAATAATGGCATTATTATTACACGAATTGAAACCAATACTGCTGACGGTTTTAATCAATGGAATAAATATGGTTTTCTTGAAGTCCCGGCTATTGTGATAAACAATGAAACAAAAATTCGCAAAGAAGAAATTACTGAAGAAAAGCTAAAAACTTTAATTGATGAACATCTTGTGGAAGAGGAAAATATTACTGAATATACCACAGAAGGGACAACGAGAAAAGAACAGGAAATCGAGTATATAAACACAAACCTGAATTTGCCCTTTGCCTATTCACTCGGCCTTTTTGCAGGTTTTTCTCCCTGCCTTATGGCTATACTTGGGTTTCTTTTAAGCTTCACTGCAGGAACAAGCAGTAGCACAAAAAACGGTATGGTACGTGCAATAATATTTGGATTGGGACTGGTGAGTTCTTATATAGTTTTAGGTCTCTGTTTGCTCTCTTTTAGAAAATCAATTCCCAGCTTGGACGGCTTTTCTTTTATAACAGGAATCATTGTAATTCTGATTGGGTTAAACCTTCTGGGAATTTTAAAATCGCCTGTTGTTCTGGATAATTATTTCCAGAATTCTGCCAGGAAATATGCGGGTACTCTGGGCGGAGTTTTTTTCCTCGGGGTATTGTTTTCGTTTGTGAAAGTTCCCTGCACTGCTCCAATGCTTCTTGTGCTGCTCAACAAAACCATTACAAGTGGAACGGTTAACGATCTGACCCTTCTGCTTGCATTCAGCGCTGGAGTATTGACACCTTTTATTGGAATTGGCTTGATAGGAGGCTACACTCTATCTAAACAAATTCGTTCATATAAAATATATTTGAAAAAAATCAGTGGATTTGTGCTTATATTACTTGGTTTATGGATAATGTTTTAAGCTTAATTAGGGAAAATACATAAATAATTAAGAATGTCCTCAAGATTATTAGTATTACA
>NZ_JAVKPK010000125.1:0-3425 GCF_031461075.1 Methanosarcina baikalica
AAGTGTTTTTGACTCATATATTGCTATCTCTATGTAATGATGTAAAAGCTACTGGAGCCAGCTGGAAGCCATCACTTAATATCACTTTTCTGCTTACATGGCCACAGCTTATCTTTTATCATCGTTTATCTCTCATTAATTCCTGGCAGAATTCACTTTTTCTCCAAAAAAAAATTAGTACTTTTATAAAAACAATAATATTATATCAAAACAATCTAGGAAAGGGGAGTTGGATATACGGAGCTTTCACTCAATTGTGAGTTGTAAACGGGGTTTTAAAGATTGAGCCTATGGAAAACTAAAATTATTCCCTGGTTGCTCGGTCAGACTCCGCATCCTGGGTGAATATAAAATTTTTTGTATCAGGTATAGCTACCACTTACATTGAGGCCTGCCATTTCCAGCTTTCACTTCCGTTAAGAGCCTATCAACATATAATCCTCAGTTGTTTGAACTCTGAAAGTATGGGCTCCATCACTACAGAAATGTACTGGACTTAAAGATCATGAGAAATAGGGAAGGTGCTGTATATTGGAGAAAAAGAGAGCAGTCGATGAAAAAAGCAAAGACGATCAATTAGAAATGTTTCGTGAAGACCCTGAACGTGAGTTTTTGACAACAAACCAGGGCGTTAGAGTCAGTAATACCGATATCTCACTCAAGGCAGGGGAAAGAGGGCCAACCCTACTTGAAGATTTTCACTTTAGAGAAAAAATTACTCATTTTGACCATGAACGAATACCCGAAAGAATTGTTCATGCCCGAGGATCCGGAGCACACGGATATTTTCAGGTATATGAACCGATGACAGAATATACAAGTGCCAAATTCCTGCAGGATCCAAACAAGAAAACGCCTGTTTTCGTTAGGTTTTCTACGGTTGTCGGATTCAGAGGATCGGCTGATACTGTCAGGGATATTCGCGGTTTTGCAACGAAGTTCTACACGGAAGAAGGAAACTACGATCTCGTTGGCAATAACATTCCTGTTTTCTTTATTCAGGATGCTATTAAATTTCCAGACTTTGTTCATGCAGCTAAACCTGAACAGGACAACCAGATGCCTCAGGCCTCGACAGCTCATGATACACTCTGGGATTTTGTTGTTTGCCACCCGGAGACTGTGCACACAATAATGTGGCTAATGTCAGATCGTGCAATCCCAAGAAGTTACCGAATGATGCAGGGATTTGGGGTCAATACATACCGCTTTGTCAATGCGGAAGGTAAGGGGAGATTCATAAAGTTCCACTGGAGGCCTCTCCTTGGAATCCATTCTCTCGTATGGGATGAAGCTCAGAAAATCTCCGGGAAGGACCCTGATTTCCATCGCCGTGACCTTTGGGAAGCAATTGAAATGGGAAACTATCCTGAGTATGAGTTCGGAATACAGGTTATTGAGGAAGAGGATGAGTTCAGATTTGACTTTGACATTCTGGATGCCACCAAGATCTGGCCTGAGGAGGAAGTTCCAGTCAAATTTATAGGGAAAATGACCCTGAACCGTAACCCTGATAACTTTTTTGCTGAAACTGAGCAGGTTGCCTTCTGTGTTTCAAATGTGGTTCCTGGAATAGACTTTTCCAATGATCCGCTCCTTCAGGGCCGTCTCTTCTCCTATCTTGACACACAACTTATCCGTCTGGGTGGCCCGAATTTCCATGAGATCCCAATTAATCGGCCGCTGGCACCCATCAGTAATAATCAAAGAGAAGGATATCATAGGATGACGATAAATAAGGGGAAGGTTAGCTATTTCCCTAACTCACTCGGAGAGAACCTCCCACGCCCAGCCTCTGCAGAGGAAGGCGGCTATATCCATTATATGGAAAAGGTAGAAGGCAAGAAAATCAGGGAACGCAGCGAGAAGTTTAAAGACTTTTTCAGCCAGGCCAAATTGTTCTGGAACAGCATGTCTGAGCCTGAAAAAAAACATATCATAATAGCATTCCATTTTGAAGTTGGAAAGGTTATTGACCCGAAAATCCGGAAAGCAGTGGTTGAGCTATTCAATAATGTCGATAATGAACTTGCAATTTCTATTGCAAGGGGTGTGGGCGTCTCTGCCCCTGAACAGAAGGAAGGAACTCAGGTTATGAAAGAGTCTCCAAATGTCAGTCAGGAGCGCACTGAGCATACCGTGAAGAATACCATCAAAACCCGAAAAATAGCCATCCTTATTGCTGACGGGTATGATCATACCGGTGTCAGGCAGGTGATGCAGGCTTTAAATGGAGGCGGAGCACATACAGATATAATCTCAAAATACAGAGGAATGCTGAAGAGTTCAAGTGGGGAGAAGCTGGAAGTCAATCAAAATTACCTTACTGCAGCGTCAGTGATGTACGACGCTGTATATGTTCCCGGCGGGAAAGAAAGTATAGACACTCTCAAAATGCAGGGCGATGCAATCCATTTCATCAATGAAGCATTCAGGCATTGTAAACCCTTAGGAGCAACCGGTGAGGGAGTTGAGCTGCTTAAAGCTGCGAACCTTCCAGATATAAAGTTTGCAGGGCAGAAATCTGCTGACAAAGTAGTATCCGATAAAGGTGTTGTGACCTCCAGAAATAGTGAGAATACAGGGTCTTTTAACGATTCCTTTATTGCCGCAATTGCAAAGCACCGGTACTGGGATAGGGAAAAGAAGGAGCAGGTCCCAGCTTGAACCTGTTTGGGAGGAGAAATACTCCTTTCTTGATTTTTAAATTACACCTCACATGAGGGGCAGATCTTCAAGGACAAGTGTATACTCCTTACCTGTGTCATCATAGCTTATGGAATAGTTTGCAGGGTTGTATACACTTGTCGGATAACATTTTGGGAGTTTAATCTCTGTCGTTATTTCTGGTTTTGTCTAACGGAAAGCCATTGTAAATATTGTGGGAACATACCCTTCTAGAACATCTCCGGGCGCCGGCTCTTTTGATAAGCTCTTAAAATTGTCCTCTGATGCTGTAATTTTATCCCTTTCCTCAAGGCTTATCATTTAAAAGTGGACATCAAAATGCTGCATGTCACGAATTCCCGAGGTTCTTGTCCTTGAGGGTTCCAATCAATCTCAATGTGGTTATAAGCCGTGGAAGCAGCTTCTTCTGGCAAAGCAAGCTTATACTCCACAATTGTTCCTTTGGGAATCCCGGTAAGAGCTGATTCACTGAAATTTATCCGTATTGCTGAATTTTCCATCAGAGTCAAGCGTAACCCAGGAATATGCAGTCCCGTTGCCCAGGATTCTATTTTCTTTCTCAAAGGCTCCCGTTTGAACCTGTACCTCACTAGGCGTTTCTTTTTGGCTGATACTCTACTATTGTGTAGCCGGCTGAGACTTTACTATTGTGTAGCCGGAAAAGATAATTGAAATTGCTATAAGTAAGCACAAATAGTAAGACATAATTTTATTCCTTAAGGCACAATTTTATTTTT
>NZ_JAVKPK010000126.1:0-3052 GCF_031461075.1 Methanosarcina baikalica
TGCACCCGGAAAGTAAATTTTCGGGGAAGGACGGATTGCCTGTGTTGACACGCAGGTGCATGAAGTCATGTATAGGTGCTGTATATTGAACGCTAACTGGACCTGGTTAGGTGTAACAGGAGTTATGCTATCAGGTGGATGGCTCGGCTCAAGAGCTGATGAAGGACGTGCCAAGCTGCGATAAGCCCGGGGTAGGTGCATGGAGCCAATGAACCCGGGATCTCCGAATGGGACCTCTCCCTAGTGATCAGTAATGATCGGGAACGCTCCGAATTGAAACATCTCAGTAGGAGCAGGAAAAGAAATCAAACGAGATGCCGCTAGTAACGGCGAGTGAAACCGGCACAGTTCAAACCGAATCCCTTCGGGGAAATGTGGTGTTGTAGGGCTGTTCAAACGTCTCGCGGTAAAACCAAACTTGCCTGGAACGGCAGACCATAGAGTGTGACAGTCACGTAGGTGTAAACCAGAAGACCGGAACATGTCCCTGAGTACCGTGCGTTGGATATCGTGCGGGAATCCGGGGGGCACCAACCTCCAAAACTAAATACTACTTGAGACCGATAGCGAAATAGTAGGGTGACCGAACGCTGAAAAGTACCCCGAGAAGGGAGGTGCAAAGTGCCTGAAACCTGATAGTGATAGAACGATACGGCATGAAAGGATCTTTGACGTGAAGGAAACATTCGCGAGAATGCAGTACGAACGCCACTGCCAGTGTCGTATCTTACGTTTTGAAGAACGGGCCAGGGAGTGTATCTTGGTGGCGATGGCTAACCTTTTATCTGGGCAGCCGAAGCGAAAGCAACATGTGCGCAACCCTCACGGGCGAGGCACGACGTATACAAGTGCGTGGAGTCACCGGGGTACGACCCGAAGCCGGGTGATCTAGGCGTGGGCAGGTTGAAGCGTGGCGAAAGCTACGTGGAGGACCGCAAGCGGTTTTGATCTGCAAATCATTCGTGTGACCTGCGTCTCGTAGTGAAATGCTAATCTAACCCGGCATCAGCTGGTTCCTTCCGAAACATGTCGCAGCATGACCTGACTGGAGATCGTCGGTGGAGTAGAGCACTGATTGGCGGTTCCGGGGGAGAAATCCCTCACCCGCCTGTCAAACTCCAAACCCACCGTCATTTAAGAAGGTCGGAGTCCGGACTACTGGGGTAAGCTTGTAGTCCGTAAGGGAGACAACCCAGCCCGTGGTTAAGGTCCCCAAGTGTCGACTAAGTGTTAACACTAAAGGGCGTCCCAAGCCCAAGACAGCTGGAAGGTTAGCTTAGAAGCAGCTACCCTTCAAAGAGTGCGTAACAGCTCACCAGTCGAGGTTTGGGGCCCCGAAAATTGACGGGGCTCAAGTCGACTACCGATACCACGGAGTACCGCAAGGTAATCTCGTAGGAAGGCGTTGTGTTCGGGCAGAAGCAGGGCTGTAAAGTCCTGTGGACCGTTCACAAACGAAAATCCTGGTAATAGTAGCAGCAAAGCAAGGTGAGAATCCTTGCCGCCGAAGGGGCCAGGTTTCCTCGGCAATGATCGTCAGCCGAGGGTTAGTCGGTCCTAAGACGTACCGTAACTCGAGTACGCCAAAAGGGAAACAGGTTAATATTCCTGTACCATTTAGCATTAAGCTCTGACGTCTCAGGGCAGGCCGAGCGGCGTTGTCGCGCCGTCTAAGCAGCGAAACCTGTGGAGAGCCGTAATGGCGAGAAGCGGGCGAATCTGTAATGGCTAAAGTCGGCTGCACCCAGGGACCCGTGAAAAGGACAGCTAAATGTCCGTACCGAGATCTGACACTGGTGCCCCTAGCTGAAAAGGCTAAGGCGTGTCGGAGTAATTCAGTTAAGGGAATTCGGCAAATTAGCTCCGTAACTTCGGGAGAAGGAGTGCCTGCTTTGTAGAAAGCAGGTCGCAGTGACCAGGGGGCTCTAACTGTCTAATACCAACATAGGAGATTGCAAACCCGTAAGGGCTAGTACAATCTCTGAATCCTGCTCAGTGCAGGTACCTGAAACCCCGGTTCAACGGGAAGAAGGGCCTGTAAACAGCGGGGGTAACTATGACCCTCTTAAGGTAGCGTAGTACCTTGTCGCTTAATTGGCGACTTGCATGAATGGATCAATGAGAGCCCTACTGTCCCTAACTGGAGTCCGGTGAAGCTTACATTCTAGTGCACAGTCTAGAGACCTCTAGGGGGAAGTGAAGACCCCGTGGAGCTTTACTGCAGCCTGTCGTTGGGTTGTGGTTCTGGATGTACAGTGTAGGTAGGAGACGTCGAAGCGGGTGCGCCAGCATCCGTGGAGTCGCAATTGGGACACTACCCTTCTGGAACTACGACCCTAACTCTGAGAAGAGGACCCCGATAGGTGGGCAGTTTGCCTGGGGCGGGACGCCCTTGAAAAGATATCAAGGGCGCGCAATGGTTGACTCAAGCGGGTCGGAAACTCGCTGAAGAGTGCAAGAGCATAAGTCAGCCTGACGTTATTCAGCACAGCAGTGGATGACGAGACGAAAGTCGGTTCTAGCGAACTTTTGAGCCTCCTTGGTGGGGGCCAAAAATGACAGAAAAGTTACCCCGGGGATAATTGAGTCGTTGCCGGCAAGAGTACATATCGACCCGGCAGCTTGCTACCTCGATGTCGGTTCTTTCCATCCTGGCCGTGCAGCAGCGGCCAAGGGTGAGGTTGTTCGCCTATTAAAGGAGATCGTGAGCTGGGTTTAGACCGTCGTGAGACAGGTCGGTTACTATCTACTAGAGGTGCCAGAGGTCTGAGGGTAAGCTGCTTTTAGTACGAGAGGAACCAAGCAGCGGCGCCACTGGTGTACCGGTTGTCTGACAAGGCAACGCCGGGCAGCTACGCGCTAAGGAATAAGAGCTGAATGCATCTAAGCTCGAAATCTGACCTAAAAAGAGACCTCTTTAAGGATTCCGGTAAAAGACCGGTTTAATAGAAACGGGATGTAAGCACCAAGGCAACGAGGTGTTCAGTCCGCGTTAACTAACCATCCGTTCCTTTCACCATACCAGGTCCAGGCGAAATTCAATATGCAGCAC
>NZ_JAVKPK010000127.1:0-3009 GCF_031461075.1 Methanosarcina baikalica
GAATATTTAATTAAGTTAAGTCACTCTGGAAGTCAACTGGCAAGTATTGTTGAAAGGGCTAAAATTTTAGCTTATAGCAAAAACAATACTGAAATCTCTAGAGAATTAAACGTTGCTCATAAAATCGTAAGAAACCGGATACAAAGAGTTTTAGACCACGGAATTAAGAAGGTCTCAGCAGTAAACTTCAAAGATCCTGTTTTAAAGTCAATCTTTTAATTTTTATCCGGGCAGGAAATGTTTTAAACTTATAAATTAACGGAGACTAACGGCTTATATGTATAAATCATATAACTCAAATGGGATTATCATAAACTTTACCATCATTGATTTGGGAATTTTATAGAGGGGGATATTATGGTAAACACCAGTTTTATGCGGGATGTACAGTTCCCGCCTTTACCGATTGAAGAATGGGAAGACACGAAGAATACTCTGCACCTGTTTCTGCAGATAGTGGGAAAGGTCCGGCTTGCATTGTTTCCGAAAATGAACCACTGGTGGCATGTGCCTTTTTATGTTTCGGTGCGCGGGCTTACTACAGGGCCTATTCCTTATGAGGACATGATTTTCGAGATGGAGTTTGATTTCAGAGACAAAGAACATGTTTTAAGGATTGAGACAAGTGAGGGGGACTCTAAAACCGTGCCTTTGAAGGGACTGTCTACTGCAGGGTTTTACGAGCGCGTGTTTTCAAGTCTGGGAGAATTCGGGATTGTGGCAGGCATCAAGCCTGTGCCTTATGATATACCTGGAGTGACAGAGCCGTTTACATCGGATTATCAGTTCGCATCGTATGATGAAGAATATGTGAACAGGTTCTGGAGAATCCTTGTACAGGTATATTCGATCTTTCAGGTCTTCAGGGGCTGGTTTACAGGAAAAAGCTCGCCTGTGCACTTTTTCTGGCACCACGCTGACCTTGCTCTGACGCGGTTTTCAGGCAGGCCTGCTCCGTTCAGGGAAGGAGCAAACCCTGTTGAACTTGAATCTTCCTCGCATGAAATAATCAGCTTTGGTTTCTGGGCAGGAGACCAAAATGTAAGGGAGCCGGCTTTTTATGCTTACATGCACCCGCAGCCTGCAGGTCTCATGAATGAACCGCTAAGCCCGAAAGAAGCTTTCTGGGACCATCAGGCCGGGCTTGCGCTTCTCATGTATAATGATGTCCGAAATGCAGACTCGCCGGAGAAAGCAGTACTTGATTTTCTTGAAAGCGTGTATCAGGCAGGGGCAAAAAAGGCGAACTGGGATATTGAGGCTTTCAGGCTCACTTCATTTAAAGAGCAGCCCAAAGAGCAAGCTAAAAAGTCTGAAAATCAACCGGACATACTGGAAAAGCTGGAACGGCCTGATGCCTGAGCTCAAAAGCATAGGGTTTCCAGGCTTTATTCCCTGTTTTTCCCTTGAGGCTTTTCCTTTGCTTTCCTTTTATGTCCCACGCCCCAATGAGGCTGAAGTCTGTCGACGTTGAGCAAATAAAAACGAAAACCGCAGACTCCATGTAAAAGTTAAGTATCAAAAGCTCAACAATTTACTGGTGGGTGTCCTGGTCACTTTTCAACTGGGAAATTATTTTCGGCCCACACAAAACAGCGAGCCAGTCTTGTGTGCAAGTACTATGAGACACGACTTTTGAAGATCTGATAATCATTAAAATACGTTATTTATGGTTATATTTTAAATTAAAAGTTTAAAAATACTTATTTTATTAATTAAACCATTTTAAGCTAGTTTTTATTATAAGTATGTTTATATTTATTCCAGCTAATATTAGAAATATCAACTGCTGGATAGTTGGCAAGACAATTAGAACGGATTTTTCCAGAGAAGAATGGACGAATAGAAATGGATCTACAATCACCAGTATGATCTAACTTTGTTTCAGTCACTATTATTAGATACGCACACGTGGAATTTAAAATACATCTATTAATCAACAAATTTTCTACACAATAAAGAATATTTTGGGATTGGTACTCCCAAATATTGCAGGTACATGGGGGGCATTAAGTGAGTTAGTTTCAAATGTTGAATTCTTGACTATAAATCCAAAAATCACTGGGTTTCAGAACAGCGTCTTTTCATCGGTGTATAAACCATTTTCATTCAATTGAACAAAATCAGGAGTATAATTTATGGGAAATAAAAAAGTTGATAGAACAAAAAAGACCCTTGCTATTTTGCTGGCAGTTTGTTTTGTACTATCAGTGACAGCTGCGTCGGTAAACGCAGCTGACAATAGTGAGTATAAGAACAAAGACGGTTACAACGCTGGCTACGACAAAGGCCATAACGAAGGCGAAAAACAAGGCAAAGCAGACTGCAAGCAATATGGCATCAAGGAGATTCTCCAGAAAATTCCTTCTCCTTCGACCATAGACAGCTGGACAAAATACTACGAAGAAAACTACAACAAAGGCTACAAAAACGGATATCTCGACGGCTATAGTCCAAATAGATACACATGCTTAAAGAAAGAATAAAAAGAAAGGAATAAGAAACCTTGAAAATCAAAACTAGAATTTTAATTTCAAAGATAACACCAAGATCACTAAAGTAGAGAATTTTCCGCAGAGATCCCTATTTTAGCGATCTTGTTTACGAATTCTTTTCAGGGCCTTCATAACCGGGGATATGTTTTCGATTTTTTAATCTTTTTTTAATAGCTCTTGATTACATTAGAAAATGAGGAAGTCATCAGAAACAAATGTGAGCTGTAGATGTCAAGAAAGAAGAATGTCAGAAGAATGTTAGAAGAATGTTAGAAGAATGTCAGAAGAAGAATGTCAGAAGAAGAATGTCATTTTCGAGGAGACAATTATATGGATTGGATGCTACTATGGACCTACATTTGGAGGTTAAATCTCTCCGCACTGCATTACATTTCCTTTATCACATCTTTTTCGCAATCAAGGTTTTGCAAGTTTTTATGTGTATTTATATTAAGAAGTTAAATTTATTAATAGATATATATATTTTAATTTGCTATTACCATTTTATTTCACT
>NZ_JAVKPK010000128.1:0-2989 GCF_031461075.1 Methanosarcina baikalica
CTTTAGAACTATTTTAAATCCTTATATATTGAAAGCCCTGCTTGCATTTGCTGTGGCGGATTTAGCAATTTCCGAAGGTTCCATATCTTTAAGTTGAGCTACTACAGGGATCGAATCCACTATAAAGGCAGGCTCATTTCTGCCTTTGCGGGAAGAAAGGAAGGGACTGTCTGTTTCCAGAAGAAGGTTTTCAAGTGGCACCTCTGCTGCGAGAACCTGGTGATGCTCGGAAAAACAGACAAGGGTTGCCAGGGAAATGTAGTACCCCATATCTACGATTTCCCTCATGGTCTCAACAGAGCCGCTGTAACAATGATAGATAACTGTATCTATATCCCTGACAAGTTTCAGTACTTCAGCTTCAGCCATTCGGGCATGCACCACAAGAGGTTTGTCCAGGTCTTTTGCAAGCTCTATTATTTTTTTGAATGATGCTGTCTGCTTCTCCCTTTCCTCTTTTGTTTTGCAGTCCTGAAAATCAAGGCCGGCTTCCCCAATCCCAACTGCTTTTCCTGCATTGGCTTCAATCTGGGAAAGGATAGCATTTATTTCTTTATCGTTACCTTCTCTACCGATATCAGGACTCAGGCCAAGTGTGACATGAATATCTTCATGCTTTTCCGCAAGTTCAAGACTCATGCAGTTACCCTTCAGCGAAATTCCGGAATTGATCATTCCGACAACTCCTGCTTCCCTGGCTCGGAAAATAGTCTCTTCTCGATCGCGGTTGAATTTTGGAAAATCAAGGTGACAATGAGAATCAATAATTGGATAAGGCATGGATTTGTATTCCACCTCATTTTATTTTACTTTTTATACATAATTTGTGGAATACAAACCCGAAAAACGAATAGGTATTAGTCCTTATCCGATTTTTTGTCTGAAATTATCTTTGAACTATACTTTGAACCATACTTTGAACCATATTTTAAACCATGTTTTAAACCAACTTTGAACTAGAAATTTTCCCAGCTCTTTTAGCTGTTTCTGTCAGTTCAGATCTTTTCTTCCTTTTTATACAGCAGGTTCATGGCGTTTACAAGGGCTTCTACGGAGGCCATAACTATGTCCGTGTTTGCAGACCTGGCAGTTACAATTCTGCCCTGTTCGTTTTCAAGACCTATGTACACATCTGCAAGGGCATCCGCTCCTCCGGTAATGGCATCGATCCTGAAATCCTGGAGTTTAAAGTGATTACTTTCTCCCAGTATATCTCTTACAGCATTGAGGGCGGCATCTACAGGGCCAACTCCGGTCCTTGCTGCAATGACTTCTTTGCCTTGGATGTCTGCCTTGACCACTGCCGTGGGCGTCAGGATGTTTCCGGTCATTACAGATACCTCTTTAAGTTTAATCAGTTCTTCTTCGGAACTTGCTTTTCCAAGCACGGCCGAAGCAACTGCATAAAGGTCAGCATCTGTGATCTGTTTGCCCTTGTTTGCAATCTCTTTGATTCTGGATACAATCTCATCGAGTTGCTTGTCATTTGTTATTATCCCGGCAGATTCGAGGGACTGCTTGACTGCATGTTTGCCGGTATGTTTGCCGAGAACAATACGTCGTCTGTGTCCTACCATTTCCGGAGTCATTATTCCGGGTTCGAAGGTATCGGATTTTTCAAGTACTCCCTGGCTGTGGATTCCCGACTCGTGGGAAAAAGCATTCTGGCCGACCACAGGGGTGTTTGGAGGAAGTCTGATTCCAGTATAGTTTTCAATCATTTTAGAGGTTTCAACAAGGTATTCTGTCCGAATGTTTGTTTTTGCCTCATACATTGCCTTGAGGCTCATGACCGTTTGGGCAAGGTCGGCATTTCCTGCCCTCTCGCCTATGCCATTTATCGTGACCTGGACCTGGGAAGCGCCTGCTTCGACTGCCATGAGACTGTTTGCTACCGCAAGTCCGAAATCATTATGGCAATGCACATCGATGGGAATTGTTATTTCAGCTGCAATGTCCTTTATCTGTCTGTACATTGCGGACGGAACCATAACGCCAACAGTATCTGGCACGTTAATGATATCACACCCTGCTTCCTGGACTGCTTTGAAAACCTGTATGAGGTATTCAGGATCAGTCCTTGTAGCGTCCATTGCAGAAAACATACACTTCCGTCCATGGTCTTTGATGTACTGGACAGCTTCCACAGCCAGTTGAATGACTTCTTCCCGGCTTTTTTTAATGGTGTATATCCTCTGTACATCTGAGGTAGGGACGAAAGTATGCACTAGGCCAACGTCGCTATCAAAACAGGCATCGATATCTTTTTTCAATACACGGGCGAGTCCGCAGACCTCGGTATCCAGTCCGGCATTAGAAATCGATTTTACGGATTCTTTATCTCCTTCTGAAGAGATAGGAAATCCAGCTTCTATTATGTCTACCCCGAGTTTGTCAAGTTGACGGGCAATTTCCAGCTTCTGATTAGAAGTCAGGGATACCCCAGGGGTTTGTTCTCCGTCACGCAGTGTTGTGTCAAAAATAGTTACTTTTTTATTCTGCATGGATTCGATGTAAAAATCGATCCCTTCTTTCAGTTCGTACATTCATAATAATCATCTACATAAATGTACGCTTCTGGTATATAAATTCCATGTGTATTTTTTAATGGTTTTATAAAAATTTATTTCATTGAGCCTTCAACGGAAAACTATTTATATTAAATATCCCCTTCTAGGGTTGCTTCTTGGAGCGTCACAACGCATCTAAGATGTGAAAAACGGGACTTGAAAAACGAAGTTCGAAAAACGGAACTTGAAAAACGAAATCTGAAAAACAGAATCAGATGGTTCCTTGAAGCATTGTTTTCCAAACAATGGTTCAAAAAACGGACGAAGTTAAGGATTCGAAAGTACAACTCTTTTGAAATCTTTTACTCATTCAATTTCCATCTTTCAAATTTGTTCAATTTTTCCTTTCGGGGAAAAGCTTTATATACAAGAAACGTCTTGTATGTATCCCTCACACAAAGCAATTGTGTGGGTTGAAT
>NZ_JAVKPK010000129.1:0-2987 GCF_031461075.1 Methanosarcina baikalica
GTCTATCCTCTCTAAAACCGTAATCCCAAAAGCAGCAGTTTTCCCCGTTCCAGTCGGAGCCTGTCCGATAACATCTCTGCCTTCCAGCATATAGGGAATGGATTGGGCCTGAATCGTCGTGGCTTCTTCAAAACCCATATCCTCTATTGCCTTTTCTATTTCTTTTGATAAATTTAATTCTTTAAATCCTGAACCTGCCATATTTAATCCCCCTTTTCAGTCTCAACCTGTTACTTTTTACTAACCCGACCATATTACCATGAGTAGAAGTAAGTTAATGAACCGACTCCTCCATAATTCTCTGAATTCTCCCGCGCCTTGCAGCAGACCTGCGGGTATCATAACGAAATAAGAAGAACGAAAGTGAAAAAACGAAACCTGAAACTACCGAATACAGCCTGTCTTTGATGCTCATTTACTCTCCCCATGAAAATATAAACAGTTTGACCATCGGATTTTAATATGAATTTTAGTACCGATTGCGTAAATATGATCCAACCAATAGTATAATGAAAGATATAATATAATAAACGATATAACAATTTATAAGGTACATGTTTCCTGAATTTAGATACTTTTAGAACCAACCGTAATTCACTTTATCAACTATTTATTTTATCAGATTGCTTTTTCCGGGCGTAAGCCCGGTAATTTCACAAAAATGAATAAAGAGAACGTCCGGTGAGGCTTTCCGGATCAAGTGTTTTTTACATGATTTATACCGGCTTAAGCAGCAATTGCTTAATATTTTGCAATCTTTACACACCCAGAGCTGTTGATTTCCAGCTCATCTGAAGTATTCAGGTTCTGAAAAATAGTTTTAACAACTTTTTTCGAGCATTATTTATATGTCTATTTTATATTAATCAAAAGTGACGAGTTTACAGGCAATCAAATATAAAATAAACGAAATAAAAGAGAATGAGTATTTAAAAAGCATACATACCTGCATAAAGAATTGCATTATTGAAAAAAATAACTCTTAAAAGAATAAGTAAGTACTAATTCACAGAAAAAAATACATAGTCATCAATTCAAGAAAAAAATTTATGGAAATTTGTCCGTGATGTCTTGAAAAGATGCTATGGATGCTCTTTTTGCTATTTCCTTTCAGGCTAAATAATTATTTTTAGGCTACTTTCGCGCTTAATCAGTCAGAATAAAATATAAAAAATCTTGTACATTCATAAGAAATGCAAACTTTCGAATAAAAAATCTTTAAGATCATATCATTCTCTCCACTCTTTTCCCGTATCTTTTTCCGTCCTTCATTATACCATATAGTTATTTTAAGCTACATTCCATGCTTAATCAGTCCGACTACAGAATGCTGTAGCTTACATTTTCATCGTAGAAGCAGACTTTCGAATAATAAATACTTAAGCTCGATCATTCCCTCCATTCTTTTGTGTAGATCTGTTATCTTTCTTTATTTATCGGTCGTCTTTGTTTACCTTTTGAGAGAGCAAACGTGTTTTCGAATTCACGCATGCAATTCTTTACCACAAACCCTTTTATCAACCTCAAAGTCTGTGTTATACTCCAGGCAGTTACAGTTAGAAAATTTTTCTCTCATGAATTTGCTCTTTGAAATTTAATTTTCTAAACTTTAATTGCCAGAGGGTACAAACAAATATATAACTGAAAATTATATAAAGTCAATAGAATAGATTTTCCTTAATATTGAATAGTCTCTGAAGATCTGGATGAATCTTAAGGTAATAAAGGGTTCTACTTTCTCATTTAATATACAGGATATAATTTTTAATATCTCGAACCCAGATGGATTTTTAAACCTTATATCCATTAACTGAGCTAAAATAAGATTTATTATGGAAAAATAAACTGAATATTCCGGTTGAATTTAGTTAAAGACCGCAATAGATTCTGGTCTCCAAAAAAAGAAAATCTAATTGATATAAACTAAACTGTAACTGGATGTATAGCTTTTTTTATTTATTTATGCTTTAACTTTTACTTTTTTCATTATAATAAATAATTTGTTATAAAGACGAGATTTATAGTGAATAGTTCTTTAAAATCTGAAGAAATCTCACGGTAATAAAATGATCTACCTTTAAATTTAATTTACCGGTTTCATTTTTTCAACATTCGGGACAAAACCATATTTTTAGCCTTATATTTGATAATAAGAGAAATATAAGGCTCATAAAACATAACTGAGTTTAATTATTCACTTTAATCTAATTAGAAGCCTCAATAGAGAATTATTTCAGTGAGAATAATGCCTAAATCTTTTTAATTATAAATTATGTAACTTCACTATTTTTATGCAATAAATATAATTTTTCTAAATATAGTATTTGAGAGGCAAGTTCTGAATTTATCCCATGAAAAATTTGTGGCTTGCCAGCTCTTTACAGCCTACATTCTTAACGGGAATTTTCTGCCTTCAGGCCTCTGCAGCAGGTCATTCTTTCGCCGATTTTTATTTTTATACCTTGATAGGACTTACGCCCAAATCCTCAAAAATCAGATTACGAGATTAGACAGACAGGAACGGTAAATTAAGCTCATTTTACCTTCTTTCCGGCCTCTTGTCACCCCAAACACCTTCGGAATCCATAAAATATCCAAAAAAAACAGCTGGCGTAAACCAGACTGAGAAATATGTACCTGAAATATTCGCCGTCGAGAACGTTTCCTGGAGGCCTGCATCTGCGAACCTCCCTGACAAGTATAGATCTGTGTCGGCGAAAACTTCCTTTTTCGGAACAGTCCTTCTCGAAAACGGCGGAAAAATCTACAATCCAGGCAATATCTATTCCAAATAACAATTGATTCTTTAACCCGTCCAGAAAAAAACAGAACCGCACTTGCAGGTTTATTTCATCTGGAGTTATTTTTATTTTGTAATTTGTTTCTTTCTAAAGTTGGTTTTATTATGAAGTTGCTTTTATCTCGAAATCGATTTTCTTTTTTTGTTTGGTTAGAGTTGTAGATATGTGGTTAGTATAATGATATAA
>NZ_JAVKPK010000013.1:0-64668 GCF_031461075.1 Methanosarcina baikalica
CTACTTTTTGTGCAGCTTATTTTGAGGCCTTTATAGGGGCCTGTGACCTTTGCAGCACATTTACTTATTTTTTTACGCATTCGCTACTTACATATACTATTATATACTATTAAAAAAATTATTTCATACGTCTTAGGCTTTCTCAGAACGGAATTGAAATATTGACACGCCTTTTAGAAAACCTGTTATCGTTTCCGGGGTATGCGGCTTGAAAGAGCCTGTGGCCAGGTATGAGGAACTTTTTTCCTCCAGGAGAATCGAGTCCGCCCGGAAAACTGTCCTGACCGGCTCAGGATAAATGGAAAAGATGTGAAGCTCCTGACCAGGGGTGGGATAGGGTTATAAATCATTATACTGAATTGCTACTTCAAACTAATATTATCTATTTGATTTTATCGTTCCACAAATCATATATTTCATTGCAAAAATTTACCTCTTAAAGGGGATTATTATGAGTTCTCAGGATCGTCCTGTATCATCATTCAAAGATAAAATGAAATCCAGCTTGCCTTATACTCTGGCAGTTGCGATAATCGGTTTTGTATCTCTATGGGTCAGAACACTTCCCTCGGACACTGTATTCTTATCCAATGGGTTTGTAAAATTTACGAGCAATGACGCCTGGTACCATATACGTACTTTAAACGTCCTTCTTGAAAATTACCCCCACAGGATGTTTTTCAATCCAATGACTAACTATCCTTACGGGAGTTACATCCATTTTGGTCCATTATTCGATCAGATGATGGCTATCAGTTCCCTTGTTCTCGGCCTGGGCAATCCCAGTGCTGCACTGGTTAACACTGTAGGAGCTTATTTCCCGGCAGTGCTTGGAGCTCTTACTGTTATTCCTGTTTATTATATAGGAAAATACCTCGGAGGCCATAAAGCCGGGATCCTGGCTGCGATTTTAATCGCGTTTGCTCCGGGACAGTTTTTGGCTCGTTCGATCATCGGCTTCACAGACCATCATGTTGCAGAGTCTCTATTCAGTACTTTCTTCATTATGTTTTTCATGCTGGCCTTGATTTCCGCAAAGAAAAAAGGTCTGCGTTTTGAAGACGTATTTAATAAAAGATTTAATGTTGTAAAAGAGCCCTTACTTTATTCCATTATGGCCGGTGTCATGTATTCCGCCTACCAGCTTTCCTGGCCAGGAGCTTCTCTTTTCGAGTTAATTGTCCTTGCTTACGCCATATTACAGTATATCCTTGACAATTTCCGTAACGAATCAAGTGATTACCTCGGGTTCACAGGTATAATCACATTTTTAGTAAGTACAATACTTATACTTCCTTTTGTCCATCCTGATATGGGTTTTTCACTTTATTACTACTCATGGTTCCATGTCGTTACCGCTCTTGGTGCAATGGCAGGTTTTGCGGCTTTGAGTTTCATTGAAAGGGAGTTCAAAAGGAAGCAGATAAAGGCTTATTATTATCCTCTGGTGATATTCGGAATTTGCGTTCTTGGACTGCTCGCAGCAAAAGTTGTATCTCCGTCCCTTTATACGCTGATCATAAATACTCCTAACACAGTATTTGGAATTCAAACAGGAGGGCCTTCTACAATTGGTGAAGTTGCTTCCATGTTTTACAGTGGAAACACCTTTACCCTGTCGAAAGCCTTTAGTAATTTTACTGCTACAGGATTCTTTGCTTCTTTGTTTGGAATGTTTATTCTGGCTGCAAACATGTTCAGAAAACCGAGACCTCAGGAAGTACTGGTTCTCGTCTGGAGTGTTTTTATTTTCCTGGCTATTTACGGGCAGAACCGTTTTGCATATTACTATTCCATAAATGTCTCAGTCCTGAGTGCCTATGTGGGAAGCCTGTTGCTTGACAAAGTAAAATGGAACGAACTGGACGAAAAGTTTAAAAGTACTGTAAAGTCGCCTGCAGATATTCCATCTCTCTTTAAGTCCGTCAAAGTAGAGCAGGTCATTGCAGTTCTAGCTATAGTAATATTCCTGATTTATCCGGTATACGGATATGCAATGCAGCAAGCAGTCGGTTCAAACGATCCCAATGGGCCGTGGTTAGAAGCCAGTATGTGGCTGCGCTCAAATACCCCTGACCCGGGAATGGACTACAACGCTGTTTATGAAGCTCCCAAGAACGGAGAACTTTTCAAGTATCCTGATGCTGCGTATGGTGTTATGTCCTGGTGGGATTACGGACACTGGATCGAGGTAATTGGGCACAGGATGCCCAATGCTAATCCCTTCCAGGCCGGGATAGGAGGGCGCAGAGGAAGTATTAACGAAGAGAACCAGCCAGGGGCTGCAACCTTCTTTACGGCCCAATCCGAAGCCGAAGCAAGTTCGGTGCTAGAGGCTATAGACCCTGCTCCTGATAAAGCCGGGTCACGTTACATCATGTCTGATGCGAGAATGGCTACAGAAATTTTCGGGGCAATGCCGGCGTGGACCCTTGATACCGAAGGGTACACTCAACCTTACTGGACAGGAAGCGGGTATCAGAACCTGCCTTCTACAAGATACTATAATTCCATGGAGTCAAGGCTGCATATTCTTGACGGAAACGGCCTGAAACAGTATCGTATGGTCTATGAGACAGAGGCCTATCAAACCCAGGAAGTCGGGTATAAACAGGTCTATAATTTCATTTTTAATGGTAATCTCCCTGAGGTGGATACAGGTTATATTAAGATCTTCGAATATGTAAAAGGTGCAAAAATAACCGGAACCGCCTCCTCTAATGAGACCGTTAAAATAAGCGCTACAATCCTTACAGGCCAGGGAAGGACCTTTAACTATTCGCAGTCAACAACTTCGGACTCTGAAGGCAGGTACCAATTTACAGTGCCCTATTCAACAGACGGTCCGATTGCAGGCCAGACCCAGTTCGATACTGCACCTTCGGGCCCTTATGTATTGAGTTACGGAAGCACGACAAAAGAAGTGAGAATAAGTGAAGAAGCAGTGTTAAAAGGAGAGGAAATAAAAGTCTAAGACAACCGGAGCGTGCTATTTTTCCACTCTCCTTAATGTTTCACTCTCCTTGTTGTTTATTTCTTCCTTATTTTCTTATTTTTTGGTTCAGTCTTTCCGAGCCTTTTGTTTGAGACGGGATTTGCAGAATATTTGCTTTTTCCGCTATTTAGATATACTATTAAAAAAACCTATTTCGCAGGTGAAGTAAGATGGAATACCCTATCATAGGCCGAGTCTGGAAATTCGGAGACGATATCGATACAGACGTGATTATTCCCGGAAAACACTTGCGGACGAAGGATATGCAGGTCTTTGCAGCTCATGCAATGGAAGGCATTGATCCTGAATTTGCAAAAAAGGTGAAACCGGGAGATATCATTGTAGCAGGCACCAATTTTGGCTGCGGCTCTTCAAGGGAACAGGCCCCACTCGCTTTAAAATATGCAGGTGTAGCCTGTGTTGTCGCAAAGTCCTTTGCAAGGATCTTTTTCAGAAACGCAATTAATGTCGGCCTGCCTCTTATGGAATCTGATGTCGAGTGCCAGGAAGGAGATGAGGTTGAAGTCGATCTGCTCAAAGGCGAGGTTAGAGTTTCCGGAAAAGGCACGTTCAGGGGAAACAAACTGCCGGATTTCCTGCTCGAGATGCTTACTGATGGCGGGCTTGTAGCGCACAGGAAGAAAATTCAGAGTGAGCAGAAAAAATAACATGATCCTGTAGATACGATAGATTACTCAAAATCCAATAACCATTCAAAGCAATCGATACCTATGATTTTTCCTGATGAATATAAGCATGTGGGCGTGACAAAGTCCCTCTGTCCGGGCGCTGAAGAGCCGATCTATTTCTTGACTGAATACCTGATTGCCGAAAGGGAAAATCCTCAGACCGGCAGCTCAGAGTATGCTGTTTATTACGTGAGAAAAGGTGGAGAAGGGCTGCTTAGAAGGGTTGAAGCCCTCGAACTTATCGCCGCAGGAGAAGAGGTGGTCAAATATGACAGAGAACTGAACATAAAAGACCGTACACTCCTTATCGAAACCGCAGCAAAACTCTGTATCGGTAGAGTAAATACTGTAATTTTTACAGGTGCAGACAGGCACGTTACACTTGTTCATGACCCTGATCCTTCAAGCATTCTTGAAATAGAGATACTTGACGTTGCTCCCCCTGATCCTTCCTGGCTTTCCCTGGTTGTGAGAAGGCTTGAAGCCAGCGGAATTTTCGGCGATCTGCAGGTCAGATTTACTGAAAAGGTGATCGATCTCAGGCGTTTCGAAGGGAAAAATACCGTTTTTCCATGCAGTGCATCGGGGCTTGAGGGAAAATGCCTGGATTCGGACGTGCTTACAGAAAATGGACATTTGCTTGTAGGGTGCGAAATTTCGAAAACTCTTTTTGAAATGCGTTTTCCTGAACTTGAGTACTCCTTCGTAAACATCTGTCCTTTCCACTCCGAAATAGTTGTGCCCTCAAAACCCTTCATTACTCGCTGCTGCAGGTCTGAAAACTCAGGGCTTGTAAATATCTCGGGTTTTGAAGGAGCTGTTGTTCACTGGGGAGCATCGGAATACCAGGTTGTTCAAGCTGTCAGAAGCCTTGTAAACAGGCATATGAGGCTTTCTGAAGGTCTCAGCCAATCTGACTGAAAGGCGGCTTCTTAATTGCAAAATTTTTAAGCTCATTTAAGGAACCTTTATTTGCTAATACCTTATTATCCCACAAATCTCATCTATAAAACGAAACTGGAGTAATCACTTAATGTCTTTTCTAACTGATTTTCTTTTAGCGCTCGGGCTTTCAATGGATGCATTTGCAGTTTCCATGTCCAGTGGAACCACAATACGGCCTTTCCGGCTGAATGATGCCCTGAAGCTGGCTTTCTTTTTCGGAGGGTTTCAGGCTTTTATGCCTGTTTTGGGCTGGCTTGGAGGAAGCGCAGTAAGCGAATTCGTCTCGGACTATGCTCCCTGGATTGCCTTTTTGCTTCTGGGCTTTATCGGAGGCAAAATGATTTATGAGGCTCTTTACGGAAGCCCGGAAGGAAAGGTAAGTTCCCTTAGTTATTCGGTGCTTTTCGTACTTGCAATTGCAACAAGTATAGACGCCCTTGCAGTGGGAATGAGCTTTGCATTTCTCAGTACGCCTATTCTTGAGCCTGTAATAATTATAGGCTGTGTGACCTTTTTTATGTCTTTCTGTGGAGCTATCCTGGGATATAGAATGGGGCACTTCTTCGAGCACGAAGTCGAAATTCTGGGAGGCCTGATTCTTATCGGGCTTGGCTGTAAGATCCTTGCCGAACACCTGCTCTGGATCTGAATAATCGCCTCAGAGCCTGAAAAAGTTACGCCAGATTCATATACCTCAAACTATAGATGCAGTTAGCATGAAACTGGCTGTAATCGAAGGTGATGGGATCGGTAGGGAAGTAATTCCTGCGGCTGTCAAAGTCCTTGATGCTTTCGGGCTTGATTTTGAGAAAGTGCCCCTGGAACTTGGCTATACCAGATGGGAGAGAACAGGAACTGCAATTTCCAATAGCGATATTGAGACCATAAAAGGGTGCGATGCGATCCTTTTCGGAGCAGTCACCACTGTACAGGACCCGAATTACAAAAGTGTGCTCCTCACCATCCGGAAGGAACTGGACCTGTATGCCAATATAAGGCCTGTAAAACCTCTTCCAGGCATAATCGGGGTTACCGGAAGAAGCGATTTCGATTTTATTCTTGTCAGGGAAAACACTGAAGGGTTGTACTCGGGGATTGAGGAAATAGGGCCTGACCTTTGCTGGACAAAAAGAGTCGTTACCCGGAAAGGTTCTGAGCGGATTGCAGAATACGCCTGCAAACTTGCAAAAAAAAGAAGGAATAAACTGACAATTGTCCATAAGTCCAATGTCCTGAAATCCGACAAGTTTTTCCTTAATATCTGCAGGCAGACTGCCACCGCTAACGGCGTGGAATATGAGGATATGCTGGTTGATTCAATGGCTTACAGTCTTATGATGCACCCTGAAAAGTATGACGTTGTGGTTACAACTAACCTTTTCGGAGACATTTTGAGCGACATGTGTGCAGCCCTTGTCGGAAGCCTTGGTCTTGTCCCGAGCGCCAATATCGGGGAGAAGTATGCTTTTTTCGAGCCAGTGCACGGAAGCGCACCCGACATTGCAGGAAAGGGCATTGCAAATCCACTTGCTGCGATTCTCTGTGTAAAGATGCTGCTGGAATGGATGGGTGAACAGCGATATCCTGTTATCGATGAAGCAATAGCCCATGTGCTTCTAAAAAAGATAATTACTCCTGACCTGGGGGGTAAGGCCAGCACACTAGAAGTCGGAAATGCGGTTGCGGAATTTGTTGCGAGGCATCTGTAAAAAAGTGCAACTGCACAGAATGGACCCTGTTACTGCCCGGGGAGATGATTTTAATATTTTAATCCCATTTTGATAATAAGGCGCAGTTACACTTTTACAAATAAATAACCGCACTAAACTTTTTAATGCATTGCTAACGAATGAACTGGGACTTCATTCTGTCTCAGTTTTTCGATGTCTTGCTGCCTATTAAGGAAGAAATGGTTATATATCCTGGAAACCCGAGGCCTTCATCCGAAAGTAAACCTCTGTTCCGAAGGATAAGGTAAACGAGTCTATCCTGACTCTGGGAAGTCACACAGGTACTCACGTAGATTCCGGATTACATCTCCGGGAAGGAAAAGAAGGAGTTTGAGTCCCTGCCACTTGAAAGTTTTTGCGGGAAATGCAGGGTTTTCGATCTGACCAATCTGAAAAAAGAAATCCACAGTGGGGCTTGAAGAGTTTAAAATAAGCCCTGGGGAGATAGTGTTTTTAGAACAGAAACTCAACCCTTGAATGTCTAAAATTCCTTGAATATTTACCGTGTAGAATCGGGATAGGATTTACAGGCTGAAATGGAACCGGTTGAAAAGTGAGTTTTTCTTCCGCCTTTATTTTTTCTTACTTCCAATCTATCTTGAAACTTACTTCTCAACGTTCCGCTTTTTCAGAGATTTTGCAGCTTTTTAGTTTGCAGCTTTTAATTGTCTTGTTTCACTTCTTTTTCAGGCTGGCAGTTAAAAATCCAGCCTCAGGTACTCATTGTTGAAGCTTTCATCTTGAGTGTCGGCATATCCCCAAAACGTCCGGAAAGGTTCATGTTTCTGAAACTCTCAAACTGTTCATAGTACCGGGCACGTTCAACCAATCCTCTGAAGATCTCTTCCATTGTATTCACCTCTATTCCCAAAAACTACTTCAGTGCTTATTAATCTCAGCCTAGCGGGGTGAAAGTATTTTTTGAAGAGTTTCAGTTACAGGTTTCGGATGTCCAAGGCTATCGAGGCTGAAAATTTTTCCTGAAACATTTTAAGAAATAAAGTCTATTGAATGCAAAAAAATGTTAAAAGGAAAAGAACGTTAGAAGGAAAAGAACGTTAGGAGGAGAACTGTGTTAAAGGAAAAAAAATAATATTAATTTTACTTCTTTTTTGCAACGGCTGCAAGCTGTTCTCCAAGTTTTCTGCACATCTCCAGTTCTTTTTCATATGGTCTGTACCTTACTTGCAGGCCGGGTTCAATCACTTCAATTCCTGAGCTTTTCAGTTCCTGTTCTACGATTTTTACCGCTCCTCCTCCCCAGCCGTAGGACCCGAATGCTACAGCTGTCTTTTTCTGGGGGCGCAGGCCTTTGAGGTATACTAGGAAGTCCCCAACTGTTGGAAAGATCCCGTTGTTAAGAGTCGGGGAGCCCACTGCAAAGGCGGCTGCATCGAGCATCTCTTTCATGATGTGACTTCTGGTGTTTTTCCGGAGATGAAGCAGTTTTACCTCCACACCGGCAGCCCGGACAGCTTCAACAATTTCGTTTGCCATTGCTTCTGTGCTGCCCCACATTGTGTCATATATCACAAGCACTTTTTCTCTTACTTCGCCGTTGGCCCATGATCCGTATGCCTTAAGGATCTTCTGCAGGTCCCTTTTCCATATAATCCCATGAGAAGGAGCTATCTGCACGGGCTCTATTCCCAGTTCGTTCAGTACTCCCAGATAGCGGAGAAGCGGCATATGAAAAGGCATGAGTATATTTGCGTAATATTCGGCTGCGTCCGGAAGAACATCCCCGACTTCAAAATCATACCTCTTTGAGGTTGCTATATGCTGACCGAAACCATCGTTTGAAAAGAGTATTCTGTCTTCTTTCAGGAAAGTCTCCATACTGTCAGGCCAGTGCAGCATTGTAGCTTCCAGGAACATGAGGGTCTTTTTCCCGAGATCCAGCTGGTCGCCTGTCTTCACTACCTCCAGGTCCCAGTTCTCACTGCCCGAATCCCTGAAGTAGCCATTAAGGATATCGACGCCCCTTTTTGTGATTAGTATTTTAGCATCGGTTTGTTTTTTAAGCTCTGCCAGGGAACCGGAGTGGTCAAGTTCCATATGGTTTACTACAATGTAGTCGAGTTTTGAAGGGTCTATAATCTGACTGATGCGCCTGAGCATCTCTCCTGCAAAGGGTGACTTTACAGTATCTATAAGTGCAGTCTTTTCCCCAACTATCAGGTATGAGTTATAGGTTGTCCCTCCAGGCGTAGTAAACCCGTGAAAATCCCTTCCGTTCCAATCAATTGCTCCTACCCAGTATACTCCGCTGGAAAGTTCGATGGCTCCATCCGTTTCTTCTGTGCTCATACCCTCACAATCCCTCAATTTTTCAGGTCTGCATTCGGAAGCTGGTGATATCTTCAAGGTAGCTGTCAATCATCTCATAATGGCCTCTTTCGTATCTTGCCAGCATTTCGAAGAATTTTTTCTGGGTTTCGTCTTCGGCTCTTTTTGCCATTTCCAAATAGAAATCTTCGCTTTTTCTCTCGTGCCTGAGGGCTGCAACAAGGATGCCTGCATCTCCAAGAGTGATCTCCCCTCCTTTTGTCCGAGCTATGTCGAACTCAGGAGTGAAAGACTGACCGCTAGGAATTTCCGTACTGATTACGGGCAGCTCTTTCTGATCACGGTATCTTTCAAGATAGCCGAGATGTTCGACTTCTTCATGTGCCAGATGCTCATAGAGTTCCTTTAATTTCGGGTTATCCATTAAAGTTGATTTATTCAGGTAGAAGTCCCTTGCTTCTTTCTCTCTCTCGATTGCCAGAGCTACGGCTTCTTCGACGCCTTTAAGATTTTTAACTTCCTCTACTACATCCTTATATGCGCTTTTCATACCTTTTATCCCCCTTTGACATCTTGTCTTATCTTTTCTTGTTTTATCTTGTCTTATCTTACCTTATCTCTTCAGATTTCCGGTTTTTATTTTAGTTTCCGGTTTTTTTCTTAGTTTTGGGCTTCTTTTGTTCTTTCACTTTCAAGGTTATATCTTCAGCAGGCCGCTCAAGTCCAAATATATCATAGATATCATAGGGACTGGCAAGCACTGTGATATTTTCCATCTGCGCAAGTTTTTCCGAGTTTGTGACATCTATTTCACGCATAGTGAGCTCAAAGGCTCTTCCGCTGGGTGCAGCAGTTTTTACAGATCCCCTTTTCTGGTCTACAGGCAGAATGAAAATTGGTGTTTTTCCTTTTGCAGTCTGAGAAACCGTATTCGTAACCAGGGTATCTGCAATCCCGTTTACGATCTTTGCCACGGTATTGGCAGTTGTCGGGGCTATTAACAGGAAATCATAGTATCCCATCTGCAGTGGGCCTGCAATGAAGGGGGAGTTGGGGCCTGCGTCTACCTTGAAGTTAGGAAAATCGTTCTGGATTTTGTCCCACAGGTGATACCATTTCATTACGGTCTCGCCCTCTTTGGACAGGAAAACCATTGTGTCAACACCTGTTTGGTTCTTAATGTCCACCAGAATGCTGTAGGTCTCAATCATCTGGTCTCCAGAACCTGTAATTCCCCATGCTATGCGTTTAATTTTCTTGTTTAAGGCTTTTACCAAAACAATTCACTCCTTAATTTCAATCTAATCTGTGATACTTATTATCCTGATTATCTCTATCCTGATTATTTCTGGCTTTTAATCGGATTTCTGAACTTCTAATCTCTGTTTTCAACCTTTTCGATTTCGATTTATCGGTTATTTGTCTTCTTCTTTCGGGGTTCCGGGTGTAGGAGATTCAGGCTCCGTTTCGAATGAAGCTCTTTTTACAAGCTGAGTTGTTTGGATAAGCCTTTTCAGGGTTTTTCTGAGGCTTCTCATGCCTTCGGAGTCCTCGGATGCTCCTTCTGCTCCCTTATCCTTTGACCAGATTGTTCCTCCCAGATTTGCCCCGAAAGA
The DNA here is from genome assembly GCF_031461075.1 of Methanosarcina baikalica. Taxonomy (NCBI): domain Archaea; kingdom Methanobacteriati; phylum Methanobacteriota; class Methanomicrobia; order Methanosarcinales; family Methanosarcinaceae; genus Methanosarcina; species Methanosarcina baikalica. Next base: position 10,265 of record NZ_JAVKPK010000013.1, read on the forward strand.
GCCTCCTCCAACAGGGATCATTTCATTGATCACATAAAAGTTCAGAATAGTCTGGATTGCCGGTTCCTGCCCGCCTATCCGATCGCCTCCGTCTGCAATTCCCATCCCTACTTTATTCAAAAAAACCTTCGGGTCTCTGGCAACGACAGCTCTGCAGCGGTCCATGATCGTTTTTGTCTGAGCACTTAATGTTCCCTGATATACAGGAGTACCTATAATCCAGGCGTCTGCCCAGATCATTTTATCGTACAGTTCGGCCGCAATATCGTCTTTATGGACGCAGCCTTCCTTTTTTCTTATACAGAAGTCGCAGTGGATACAAAAGTTCAGTTTCTTTCCTCTGGCAGAAAAGTAGTCAGTTTCTGCGCCATATTTGTCTCTTGCAATTTTCAGCGCTTCCTGAACCAGAAAATCAGTCGCCATCTTCCTGGGACTTCCGGATATTCCAAGAATCTTTAGCGGTTTGGTTTCGGCTTCTTGCATGTCCCCTCCGAATTATCTGTAAAAAATTATGTATATACTCGAATATATCTGTATCCTGATGCCTTTCGGACACATACTTTTACGCCTTAATATTATTTCTACTCTCCAGTTTTTAATCTTGTCTTTTATTTCTTGTCTTTTACTTCTTAAGCTTGCTGTAAATGCTATCCACAGAGAACGATAAGAACTCATTCCCAAAGCCCGCAGTTAAGTTTCTTCTCTTCGGGGTACACTTGCCATATCAGTTACAGGCACTTTGTAGATTCCTTTCCTGTAAAACGACCTGATTTCAAAAAATGGCTCATGTAAAGTTCCCGAAATCCTGTAAATAAGGCTCAATCGCCTGAACAGCTCTTTTTTTGAAAACCCTATTTTTCTGAAGAGACTCTGAAAGTTGGCATGAATAAGTATAACTTGACGATATTTTGACTAAAGCGGAAAACATTTTATACTTTGTTGTCTTGTTGTACCAATGATATATAATTATTTCAATAGTATATCATTATTCGAATACCCCCAATATTTGTCTCTAGGTTATAGTTCAGAAGGTGTCCCTATGTTGCTAAGTAGTATCTCATCGAGTCTTATTTCGTCATCGAGTCTTATTTCGTCGAGCGCATCCTCGACTGCAGTTTCTATGATTACAACCCCCGGTCTTCCTCAGTATGGGGCTTTAATCGTTGCCGGACTCATAACCCTTCTTTCTTTAAAGGAAATTATCTCAGGCTCCGAACGATGGACTAAAGCTCTTAACAATGCTTTTAATCAGGCAATTTTACCTTTGCTTTGCTGTTTTGCGGGAATTGTTGTCTTCAAGGTTGCAACTATTATCTAACTCTTAATTTTTTTGAAAACCCTTGTTCCATTTCGGGATCACAGGAAATCTGAGATTTTCTCTAAGATGCGTTTTCCCGGCTGTAAGTGATTTACTTTTTCGGTTGATACTAATTAATTTCCTTGAGAATATGATTGAAGTGTCGTTAATCTAATTTATGTATTGACTGATTCTTTCTCTTAATTCGTTTTTTGATTTTACTTTTTACTCTATCCTTTTCAACACGTCTCTAACCATTTTTTTACTGAAAAACCTTCCAATAATATTTAAGACCCACTAACAAGGATTGAAACTAAATCGACATATATATAAGGTTAAAACTTATTTAAATTCACTGCCAAGATCTACTAACAAATTATATGAAATGTTCAACTGTGAAAAAGCTAATAAACTGTTAAGAGAACCTTAATAAAATGGTTAGAGTTGTTACCACTGGCATAGTAAAAATAACGAGATAATAGAGAGAAATTGATTAGTGGTTTTTGTAAGGAAGATAGGTAAAAATGAATCTGAGTGACATTTACTATTATTTTGTTGCACTTGCTATGATGGCTGGTGTACGGATCGATGATCTGCTTAATCTGAACATAGACCAAAAGCCAAATGGGGGCATTTCTATCAGTTTCGGGTCTTCAGATTTTACCTTTCACTCACAAAAAAAATAATATTTTAGTTATTTTGGCTGGAAATCGATACTACTCTATATTCCCCTTATTGTCTCTCACTCATTATCGGCAACTTCTGCTGCTGCAAAGCTCATTTTGAGGGCTCCACTCTTCACAAATTCTCATTTGATTGATTTTGCTCCTCAAGTACATGAATCCTGAAGATTAAAAAGATCACCTGAAAAAAAGAAGTTCAATCTGTTTGCTTGCGCGGGAGATCAGAAAAAACAGAAGTTCTGACTGATAGATATAAACCACCTAACTTAAATATTACAAAGTATATTTCATTAAAAATTCATGTAGTTTTATAAATCTTCCATCTAGGATGTAGTAAAAAATAAAAGTTTAATTTATTCTACACCTCACCTGAGATAATGAGAATGAGCCTACCGGAGATAGCTGATAGAAAGCTCAGTAGTTGAAAGAGATTACTGAGAAAAAGAAATCCGATTATTGAGGATAGAAAGAATGTAATTGAGCGAGAGATGTTAGTAAGGTTTGTGTATAGAATTGGAATTAAATAAAAACGCACGTAACTATTCAGCCTACACAAAATCAGTTGATTGATATTGATTTTGACATCACAGATAAGTGTGATTACTAACCACTGAAAATCTAAAAAACACAATCTATAGCCAACAATTAACGGAAACTAATTTATAAAAAATTGTCCATAAAATCTTATGAAAGATGGCTATAAGGTTTTATTTTCCAGGCTGAATAGTTACTTATTTTGTCGGATTAGATAAATGAATCCCCCACTACCAAAAGTAGATTAAAATAATACGGTAAATATAATATTTTTTAAGAGGAAAAACATTGTTTAATTTGACCGGAAAACAGGAAACTTTCAGCAAGCAGGTGCCTAAGAATTTACTAGCCAATATTTTGTATTTTATACTCAATGTGATAATTGGTTTGTTTCTGGTGCCATATTTTATTGATTCTCTTGGTGTGGCAAGTTATGCACTTATCCCTTTAGCTACTTCTCTGACAAGTTATGTAAATCTAGTTGTGCAATCGCTCAATACGTCCGTTTCGAGGTATTTAACTATAGATTTACAGAAAAATGAATTTAGAAAAGCCAATATAACATTTAATACTGCTCTTTTTGGAACGCTTGGAATTATATTACTAATGCTTCCTTTTGTGGTCTTAATTTCATATTATTCACCTTCATTCTTTGAAATTCCCACCAGCCAGGAAAATGCTGCAAGAATACTTTTTATTGGAGTGATAGGTTCATTCTTATTGCGGGCGTGGGGAAGTAATTTTGGAGTTTCCCTGTTTGCCTACAACAGACTTGATCTTCAGAACCTTGTGAATTCTGTAAATATTCTTGTTCAGGTAGGCTTGATAGTAATATTATTCAAGTTGTATTCTCCAAATCTGGTTTATATTGGATTGGCTTATCTAATAGGGGCCCTAGCTGCTCTTCTTTTAACTATATTTTTCTCACGCAGGATAAATCCCCATTTAAAAGTAAATATAAAGGACTTTAATAGATCGAAGGTCAATGAAATTACGGAAATGGGCGGTTGGGTCATAATTAACCAGATTGGCTCGTTATTATATCTTCAAATAGATTTAATAGTTGTGAACAAATTATTCGGCACTGTTGCAGGTGGAGAATATTCTGTCATATTGACATGGAGCATGATGCTGCGTACTATCACAGGAATGCTTGTAGGAGTCCTCACACCGGTGATATTAACATATTATGCAAAGGAAAGAATCGATGAATTGATATACATATCAAAAAATGCTGTAAAGTTTACAGGCCTTGCAATGGCGCTGCCAATTGGTTACATATGCGGATTTGCTCCTCAACTTCTTACACTATGGGTAGGCCCGGAGTTTGCAAAACTCTCATTATTGATGGTCTTAATGTTATTCCATCTTGTAATTAACTTGCCAGTGGCGCCTCTCTTTGCAATTAATGTAGCGTATAATAAAGTACGTATTCCGGGTATTGTCACGTTTTTTATGGGGATAGGAAATTTTTTGCTAGCAGTAATAATTCCTTATCTCACCGGCTGGAATTATTATGGAGTTGCACTCGCAGGAGCAATTATGCTGACACTTAAAAATGCATTTTTTACTCCATGGTATGCAACTAAGGTACTTGGAATCTCCAAAAATACATTTGTGAACTCTATGATTCCAGGGGTGTTTGCTATGATCTTAACTGGGGGAACATCCTACATGATGGCACATTATCTGAACATCTCAGGGCTTGTGTCTGTAGCAGCTTGTGGCCTGATCTTAACTACACTGTATGCGTATGTATTATGGGTATTTTGCCTCAAGCAGTCAGAAAGGGAAATAGCAGAGTCATTTATGCCATTAAAAATAAGGAACTTATTACATATGAAGCAAAACGTGATCAATGAATCGTAAAAATTGTTATTTCCTTCAAATTTGATGGGTTTTCAATAAAGGAAGAATATAATAGTTGCTCTTCACCTTAATCACACTTTGGAGAAAAATGGATTTTGAAGCATTTTAACAATTCCTGGGGTCATTCGTATCAAAAACCAACCAAACTGGGGAGAATAAAACTGCCCTTGACAACACCAAAAGAAATCAAAATGTTACAAAATCGTAATGTGAGGGATGATTGAATACGTGATAAATAATACAATTGAACTGGTTGTTAATAGAGAATTATGTACCGGGTGTGGAACGTGTAATGCATTATGTCCAAAAAATGCAATAAAAATTTCAATAGATGAAACAAAAGGCGTATACACTCCAAAAATAAACAAAGACGTTTGCAATAAGTGCGGAGTTTGTTATAATATTTGTCCCGGATATAAAGTTGATGATGAAAAATTAAATCCAGAAATATTTGGAAAAGAGCCGGAAAACATATTTATTGGAAATTATCAAAACTGTTACACAGCATACTCCAAGGATACTAAAATCCGGTATAATTCATCATCCGGGGGGCTTATCACTCAATTACTTATATCTGCATTAGAGAAAGGAATAATAAATGGAGCTCTGGTTACAAGAATGAGCAAAAGTAAACCGTTAGAACCAGAGCCATTTATTGCACGAACAAAAGAGGAAATTATTGAAGCTTCAAAATCAAAATATTGTCCAGTCCCTGTGAATATAGTATTAAAAGAAATATTGAACTCAGATACAAATGAGAAATTTGCGATAGTTGGATTGCCCTGTCACATAAGAGGCATTCGAAAAGCACAAAGGGTCAATGAAAAACTAAGAAAAAGTATCATTTTTTGTTTAGGCATCTTTTGTAACCACACTCCTCATTTCCTTGCAACTAATCTTTTTTTACAAAGATATAATATAAACAAAGAGGACATTGTAACCTTAAATTATCGAGGAGAAGGATGGCCAGGATTCATGACTGTAAATACAACAAAGTCAACCTTAAAAATACCACAAGGAAAAAGTTGGACCTTTATAGGTTCTTATTTTTTTTATCCAAAAAGTTGTTTAATCTGCAGTGATGGGCTCTGTGAATTATCTGATGCATCTTTTGGGGATGCGTGGCTTCCAGAATATTCAAGTGATATTAAAGGTACATCAATGATTATAATAAGGAATAAAAAAATACTATATATACTAGACACTATGAAAAATGAAATTGAAATAAAGAAAATAGATTCTGATAAAGTAGTTCAATCACAAGCCAGAATGCTTTGTTTTAAGAAGAAAAGTTTGAAATCTAGAAAAACGATCTTGGGGGATTCACCAATATTAAATAACACATTAAATCCTGATATAATAGATTATATTCTCTCAACATATGTCTGTTTCAATGTATTTTTATCATCCAGTAGAATAATCAGGAAAATTTTAACAAAGGTTCCATTAAAAATATTAAAAATATATAACATGCCATATAACATAATAAGTATAATAAATACAAATAAAATGTTAAAAAAATGGAAAAAAGAAGGGAAATTATAAAGAATCCAACAAATCTTTTACATATTTTCCATTGAGTGAAGATTTTTCTTTTATTTGTGGAATTATGTACTTTAAATCTTTTTGTATATTTTCACGGTTAGACCAACAGTTGTAAATTTTGCTTTTTAAGAGATCATAATTTAGGTCATTAACATCTATAATATAATTTTCTTGCTTTAACATTTGTCCAATAATTCCATACATTTTGTGGCTGTAAGCGATTCCAACTGTAGGTACATACATGGATGTTGATGCTATCGTTGCGTGCATTCTAGCACCTACAAATAGATCACACATTCCGATAATTCCCTTTAATTCTTTGGCATTATATTCATTCAGTATCACTTTTACATTAGATTTATTTTCAACAATATTATAAATATCTAATATGGATTTTTTGTCACTTACTTTTTCCGAATAAACATGTGGTATCATAATAATATTGGCGTCTAATTCCTCGGCTAGACTGTCAATTACTCTCGCAAATATACTTACAACTTCTTGAGAAGGATTTTCTGAATCTGATTCTCTATATAAACTTATTAATCCACTAGAATTAATTCCAATAATCGGTTTCTTGTTAACATCTATGCCTTCATTTAGTAAAATCTCAAGAACAGTTGATTGGGATACAGGTTCCAGGTTAAAAGCAGAATCAGCTGTCAAATATACCTTTGGTTTAGTGATTTTATTTTGCTCAAGATATTTTTTGGATAAATCTTCTCTGACGGTTATTAATGTAGTTCTATTTAATACCTGATTTGCGATGAAACCAAAAAAAGAATTTTTATAGTAACCTAAGCTCTCTGCATAAAGAACTACAGGTTTATCCAACAAAATGGCATATGATATATTTAGTAGACTAGTCAACCCAAATTTTTCTCCACTTAAATGATCCCCGCCGGTGTTTATGACGATATCTGAATCATAATAACAAAACAGATTTGACTTTTTAGAGATCGGAATAGAAATACCAATATTATTTAGCATTCTAAATATGCAGCACTCAAATAAATAAATCCAAGGACATATATTTTTTAACGGTTTTATAGCTAACTGCTTCTTAATAGGAATATTTTCTTGGCCAATTTCTGTTCCCATAAAAGTAAATTGAGAATCAGGGATATATTTTCTAAGAGTATCAATTAAAGAAAATACTAAAGCTTGACTTCCTTTATTTGAAACTCCTGCATGTAATACAAGTATTTTAGTCATACATTATCCTCACTTAAATTTTAAAAAATATATATAATAACTCTTCTATTTTGTTGTAAATTTCATTATATCACTTATATTTTCACAAACTATACAAAAAATACCATGTTAAATTGTTCCTTTTAAGAATTAGACTAAGTAACCTATGGTGATCGCCTATGACTATCTAGAAATTTTTTTATTGTTTCCATTGATGTACCTCAAGTGGTTACATTATATTCATCTCCACAAAATTAAGTAATTAATAATAAATATACGAATGTAATTCTATTGTAAGTAAGAATATGAATTATGGGATGTAATAAGCACTTATATCTTTATTATAATATATTTTATTATATTTAGTTAATTTAGAATGGAAATCTTTTCCAAGTACAATAGTAGAAACAATTGGCTTATAATATCCTTTTAAAAGCGTATAACGTCCTATAGGCCTTTGTTCCATATGAGATCTCCAAATGAAGATATTTCCATGACCTAAATTTTCATTTGAATCTAATATAATGCATTTTTTTTCAAAGTATAAAGAAATCACAGTTTCCCCAAAGCGATAATCAGAGAGGAAATTATTTCCAAATTTAGACAAGGTTTCCGCACCTCTTACTTCTCCTAAAGTATATGTTGTAGACACAGTTTCTGTTTTAAGCCATAGAGGGCTATCTAAATTAGAAATTGTAGAAGTGGACATGAAAAATGCAATGCTAATAAAAACTACCGCAACAAAAATAGGTCTAAGTTTTCTGCTTTTAAAGTAGGTAGACAGTTTAAGTATAGAAAAACTGGCCAGAGTACTTAAAAATAAATATTCAAAAGCAAACCATCTGGAAGGCATAATATTTCTAATTCCAAATAAAGGAAAAGAAAAATTTATACTAAAAAGAACTGTTAATACAAAAATGAATGAAAAAATATCACGACTTCTGTGTTTATCGGATAAACAGAAAAGAGATCCAATGATACCAAAAAACAAAAACAAAGAAAAACCACAGATATCAGCGAATCTTTCAAGAAATGGAGGCATTGTTGCAGAAAATGCTGAAATTGTTTCAGGTCTATTTAAAAATTCTGCATGTCCAGTGATATAAAAATAAAGTGTAGAAACTATTACATCAAAGAATGGTCTTCCATCCGTGGAATAAATAGCAATGAACCACTGCTGAAGTAACATTATTGCGGTGATAAGAGAAATGTTTTTTAATTTTGAAATTTTCCACTCCTTATACAAAAAATTATAAAAAATAGTTCCCAAAAAAAGACTCGCAGTTGTGATTAAAAATATAAAAGATGAAACTGCATGAGTAATTATCAGAATAAAACTCAAAAGTATCGATATTGCCACCCATTTATAATTACAATTCAGGAAATAAGATTTAACAAGAATATAAACAAGTAGATAATATAATATTAACCCATAAGAAGTTGTTTGAGGGGAAGAACCCCAATAGATATGATAATCGCTGATATTAACTAGCAACATAGCAAATAACCCAGCTCTATGTCCTAGAAGATCTTTTGACACCAAATAAACAAAGCTAGATGCAAAAACAAAGGGAATAATTATTGCAAAATTGCTGGCATCCCTTAATGAAGTATTAGTAAGAAGTTCCATAATCACTGTTTGGATATGCATTATAGGAAAATAAATTTCTTTATCATATAACACTCCAATATTTCCTGTTTGAGAAAGAAGGGAATTCATTTTAGCATGTGTCCATGGATCAACCCCTGGAATAAAGCCTGCCAAATTGAAAATTGAATATTTTATATTAAAAGAAAGTAAAATTATTTTTAGATACTGAATAAAGTAATCAATTTTAGTGTTACTAAAATATATGGATACTGCTATAGATCCAGCACAAAGGGAATATAGCAAGAAATAAACGAGCGGCCTATACTCTAAATTGTGTGTTATGATTAATGACAAGGAAAATAATAGCAAGAAAGTAATGTCCAAAAGTTTTTTCCCATTTTTAGTAATGTGTTGCAGAGAATATGCAGGAAATTGCGAATAGATAATAATAAGATACAAAGAACAACTTAGAGTGAGCGCCATACCTATCGAAAATAAATGGATTGTGGGTGATACTAAATATAGTAAAGCAATCAATACTCCTAGAATAACTCCAATTGCTGCCAATAAAGAATCCAGTTTTTTAAAATAGGTACTCAAAATCATGTTTTTCAACTCTTTTACAAACAAATAGTCTTTTCAATATCTGTTAATTGGAGAGCACTGAGTCATAAATATCCAATATACGGTTACAAATAACCGACAAAGAGAATTGAGATACATATGAATCAATTTTTTTGGAGTCCCAGCTTTTATCTAGCGACAATGAGATATTCTCAGCTAGTTCTTTCGGTCTTGCAGGATCGCATATTAAACCATAATCTTTAGAAACTATAATTTCTTCACTACCTCCATTGCGAGTAGCAACAACAGGTTTGCCGCATGCCATAGCTTCAACTTGAACTACCCCAAAACTTTCCTTTAGACTCGGTAACACAAAAACATCACAGGCATTCATCCATAAAGGAATCTCATTATGCGGTTTCCCACCAACAAGTTTTACGTTTTTCTCTAATCCGGCCAACTTTATCTGTTTATTCAGCCGACTCTCTAATTTTCCTTCGCCTATAATGAAGCAAATTGTATCTTTTCGTATTCTCAGAAGATAATCCATAGCCTCAATTAGATATTTATGCCCTTTGAGCTCTTCGAGATTACCTACTGAGAGGATTATTTTTTTGTCAATTGGCAGATCTAACGATTTTCGGCATTTAAATGTATCACTAGGATAAAAAAGGTCTTGTCTGTACCCATTTGGAATAACTGTTACCGGTGTTTTCACGTCAAGCTTTTTTATGCATTCACGATTACTGTTACTCACTGTTATAATGGCATCAGCAGAATTGAGGACATACTCAATTTTTGACCTCCATTCGTCATCTTTAAAAGGCAAATCATAAACATCATAGCCATGCGCGGTGACTATAAATGGTACATTATATTTCTCTTTTAGTTTTGCACCAACATATCCAGCTGACCAAATGAAATGCGAATGAATTAAATCAAAATTAAGATTATTTTCACCAATAATTTTTTCAACTACACTTAAATGCAACTTTCCTAATTTCTTATACTGAGAATCAAGAGGCAAGTTGAACATCGAAGTCTTATAAACTTCCAAATTTAAAGGCTTATTTGTATAGTCAATTTTAGAACTTGAAATAAACGGCTGTAAAGCCGGTATATGAACATACTTCGAAACATCTGCAAACTTGTTGAATCTGACCAGCACATAAACATTATCAAAATATGGGGATACTAAATCGATAGGATCTTTTTGGAAACTTCGATACCTGTGACTAACAACTAGTAAATTTTTTGGACTTATTGGCATATGTACACATTCCAGACTCATGAAAAATCATCTAAAACCGAAACTATTTTAGCGCCAGCACTACCATTTCCAAATCTATTACTGTGAGTATTCAAAGAAGGGTTGAAACGATAAATCATTTCAATAATTTTGTTTTTATCAGTTCCAACCAGTACATTCCATCCATCTTCAATAGTCTCAACCCATTCCGTATTCTCTCTCAATGTAATGCAGGGAACTTTAAGCACATAAGCTTCCTTTTGAATACCCCCGGAATCTGTGAGAATCATCCTTGCATGATCCATCAACTTTATGAACTCAAAAAAACCCATCGGTTTTGTTAAAATAACTGAAGACTTTAATTTATCGTAGAGCCCATATGTTTTCAATAATTTTTCAGTTCGTGGATGCAATGGAAATATAACAGTCTCATTTAACTCCGAGAAAGCATCTACAATATTCTTTAAATTTTCCTCATTATCTGTGTTGCTGGCCCTGTGAATTGTAGCCACAAGATACTCTTTACTCTTTAGGCCTAGATCATTTAGAATAGTAGATTTATTTTCTGCGATTTCCCTGTTACAGAACAGAGAATCAACCATCACATCGCCAGTTAAATAAGCATTTTCTGTTATGCCTTCGTTTTTCAAATTTTCAACAGCATTTTTGGTTGGGCAGAACAAGATATCAGAACAGTGATCTGTCAGGATTCTATTGATTTCTTCTGGCATCGACCTGTCGAAGCTTCGAAGGCCAGATTCTACATGCGCATTTTTAATATGTAGTTTTGATGCGGCAAGAGCGCCCGCAAGTGTTGAATTAGTATCGCCGTAAGTAAGGACGAGATCAGGCTTTTCTTTGATTAAAACTTCTTCGATTTTCTTTAGCATCTCACCTGTTTGAAATCCGTGAGATCCAGAGCCAATATCAAGATGGCATTCTGGCTCAGGAATATTTAATTGATCAAAGAATATCTTATTCATCTGATAATCATAATGTTGACCAGTGTGAATCAAAATCTCTTCATGTTTCTTTCTCAACTCTCTTGAAACTACGGAGGCTTTCACAAACTGGGGTCTAACACCTATAACACTTGCTATTTTCACTCAACCACCGACCTAAACTGATATTGGATAGTTGGATCCAGTTTCATATTATAGACTCTATCTACATAGTTTTCAACAAGCCAAATCATGAAAGCGGTTACATCAATCTTATCTTGCAACATTCTTTTTCTTTTTAGATTCCATTCGTCTTTGAGAGTTGGAACTCTTAAAAGCTCAAGTGCTTTGTTAATTGCTTTTTCAGGATCACTATAATTAAAAATTAAACCATATTTTTGCTCAAGTTCTTTAAAATTTTCCATATCATTAATACCTACAAAAGAGTTACACCTTATAGCAGGTGTTCCCAGAACAGCAGCTTCAGTTGCCATAGTTTGGGAATCACAAATTAACAACTTAGAATAATATATCAAATCATGAATTTTTTCAGGAGAGACAGGAAGTTTATATTTTTCTAATTGTGCAGGTAATTGTGATTCTGAAGAAATAAAGACAGGCAATTGCGCCTCAATTTCTTTAATAAGCTTCATTTTTGTATCAAAATTAAAACCTGAACCCGCAATATCATGATAAGCTCCAAGTCCTACAAACCTTACCAGAGCAAATTCGGTGTCTTTTGACAGACCAGCTTCTTTAATGACCATCGGGTCAGGTTTAAATGAATTTGGATGAAGATATGCGAGTTCTTTATATCCATCCATTTTGATTCCTTTTGATCCAAAATCGTATTCAACCGTGCTTAATGTTAGAACGGTGTCAACAAACGGAATAACCATAGGGCCAATGGGGGGAAACTTGGTAACATCTGGTCTATTATCGGCAAAAACGATTGTAGGTACGTGCAATATTCTTCCTACCTGAGCCACAGATGGATCAAAACCGGAAAATACTAAATTCGGATTGAAATCTCTCATTATTTTAAATAACTTTAAATGTCTCTTTATTAATTCAATGCCTAGATCTATGAGATTATTACCTTTAGAGCTTATAATTTCATAATCAAAGCCGTAACTATCCAAAAGTTTCAGAACAACGTCTTTATCTCTTGCAGCAATTTTAACAATATGTCCTTTCTTTTCGAGATTCCATATCAAATTTTTAAAGAAATGAACATGAGCGGGATGTCCGACACTAATCAATAATTTTATGTTAAATCCCCCTCACATTTATCAAGATATTTTATATTTCTTGCGGGTACACCTGCAACTACTGTGTAAGGTGGTACATCCTTTGTGACCACAGACCCAGCTCCAACAACTGAAAATTCACCGATTGTAACGTTAGGGATAATTATGGCACCAGCACCAATCCAAGAATCGTGTTTTAACTCTATTTTCCCTTTGATATCTATGAATGAATAAATACTTTTGAAATTATTTAGTCTTGAATAATTTGGGTCAGACGTCAGTATGAATGTAGTTCCAGGACCTACTGCAACCCTGTCTTCGATTAACAAATTTTCCTCATGACCCACATCACAAGCAATCGTAAAACCTTCGTTAATAGCCACGTCTCGACCAATATTAACACCTGCCAATCGCAGGAAAAATACCCTTAATGAGCTTGGAAATACAATTTTAGCTAATGCTCTGCAAATTCTCCTAAAAAATTTTGTTAATAGATTCATGATTTTCTCTTGCTGATTAGCGGATTAAGTAAATTTTTGATAGATCTTGAATCCAAAATTTGTAAATTTCTTTTTTAGTGGTGAATATGTTAATCGATATCTTCCATAATTTACCAATTCGCCCCCAAATCTTCTTTTAAACTCTCTGGGCCCATATTCTACATCTGGTTTCCCTGCACCACCAAAATCGAATACTTTGTAGTTATTTTCGATACCCCATTTTAAAATATGCCACACTAGGAAATCGTTAGGATAAAGGGAAAGGGCATTGTTTGAAGCACCAGCGTACCAGTCATGAACAAAATTCTTGTAAGTCAAAACAGCCCTCGCTCCAATATATTGGTCTTCATGTCTTGCAAGGAAGAATTTTGCCATATTTTTAGGAACCAGTTGTTCAAATGCCGATTCAAAAAGTGTAATATCAGCAAGCGGAATTTTTACATTGTCATACGTTTCTTTCAGTAGTTTATAAAAAATCGGGATCATTTTTTTATTATTTATTTCTTCAACTATTACCCCACCTTTTGTTGCCCTATTAATATTTTTTTTCCGTGCTTTATGAATTTCTCTCCATAACTCATCTTCCGATTGATCCAAGTTGATCAAGAAATTAAGATGGCCCTCATATATATAATTATCAAGATTGTTAAATGAAGAGCCCCTGTCAAAGAGATTCCAGATTTCATTGTACAAAGATTTGTTTTCAGCAACTTTATCGTATTCAACTATTAATTTTGACAAGGTCCCGAATGAATTATCTGATACGAGAGGTCCACTGTGGACAACAGAGTGTGTAGAAAATGAACCTAAAAAATCACTTCCTAAAATTGCGTTCAGTTCATTGATTATTACTCCAAGTAATATGCCATTAATTTCGCCAGTGACCTCATCAATAGAACAAATTTTTATAGGCGTATAATTTTTAGTTGCTTTATATACATCATAGATTGATGTTGTCTGAAAAATATTTCCATAGGGATGGTTGAATACAAATTCATCCCATTTTTCGTCATTTATATCAATAGTAACGAGACTCATTATTTTACCATCTTTAATCCTTTTTTCACGAAATTAAGCACGAAATTCATTTAGTTTTTAATTATTAACATCCGTAGTAGCGAGACTTATTCCCTGATCGTCATTAACCCTTTTTTGACAAAATTAACCGCGAAGTCCATGCCGAAATAAAAGCTCCAGTCTAATATTGAGTTGGACCACCTTTCGGGATGGCTCAAGATGTAGAAATTGTTTAATTTTCTGCTCTCAACCAGATCAATAAGTTCGGAAGTGGTATCAACAGAGAAATTTTCGGTTTTTCCAGGGATGAAGTCCCTTAAGCAATTTTTTGTGCCCCAGCTCCTGCCGGTATCTGAAAGATAATTCAGCTCATGACCTGCGGAAAGGTAGGCTTCGCCGAGGATACCGAATTTGCGGAAGTCATGGACTTTCCAAAGGTCGCGATTGTCGAATTTAGAGAGAGGACGGCCGTGCATGGAAATTGTGGTGATGTCGCAGATCTTGCGGAATTCGAAGAGGTGATGTTCAAAAAGTTTGATGGCTTTTGAGTAGTCACCTGCAGCGTCGCTCAGGACTTCATAGTGGTAGCCGATTTCATGGCCCAGATCTGCAATTTCTTTTATAATTTTGGGGATGAATACATTTTTTGTGGCACGGAAGTAATAGGTGGCCTTTATTCCAAGCTCGGATTCTATTCTGGCAGTTGCAAGAGAGTTCCCAGGCATCCGATCCACATCGTGGCGGATGAGGGCAAATTTTTCCGACAGGCGTTCAGAACTAAAATATTCGGTCATTGTGACTGGCTTATAATTTCTGACCAGCGAGCTGGAGAGATTCCAGAATTCAGGAATTGTGAAATCTAATTCATTCAAACTGAACATGTAAATCACCGGGGGGAAAGATTTAGGATACACGAATATTTTTATATTTTCAGAGTGGTATTTAAATTGCCATCGATTTTTTTCATCACAAGCTTCCTCACGGCTCGACCTTAAAAAGACACTTTCAGGTCGTCTTCAAATCGGCTGTCTTGTTCGCCTGCATGTCGAAGAACATTGCAAAGAACAGGAGCTGCATGCCTGCCAGGGAAATGAATGCAGCAAACAGGGGATAGTTCGGTGAAACCGGTCCCTGGAAGACCAGCTTTTGCAGGATGATCCAGAACCCGAAAATTAAACCCAGGGGGAAAAGCACCATGCTTGCAAAATAGAAGAGCACAAGAGGATGAAAGTCGAGCACCATATACTTCATTCTCAGACGCCATAAAAAGCCCCTGAAAATCATGGGAGCTACTTTTCGAATGTACTTACCATACCTTATCTTCGATTTTTCACTGCCGTAGCGGGCAGGCATTGTGACATCCACTACTCTCATTCCATAGGCGTTCATTTTGAGAAGCAGATCATTGCAGTAGCCGTAGTAAGTGTAAATTGAATCAAGATCAATAGTTTCTAAGGCGTACTTTGAGATTACGGTGTAGCCGTTTTGCGGGTCGGCAATATTCCAGTAACCGCTGCCTATTTTGGTAATCATGGATAGTAAGCCGTTGCCAAAAGAGCGCCAGCGGGACATTCCCTCCCGCATTTCTTTTGAAAGTAGCCGGTTGCCTTTTGCATAGTCAGCTTTGCCTTCAATGATGGGCATGATAAGCTTGGGGAGCTGGTCAGGGTCCATCTGATTGTCCCCAGCCATCACTGCAACCAGATCCATTTCATCGGCAAGGGCACGTTTATAGCCGTTTATGATGGCTGCTCCTACACCTTTGTTCACTTCATGATGGATGGGAATCACACGGGGATCGGTCGTACTGTTGATAATCTCGGCAGTGCGGTCAGTGCTTGCGTCGTTGATGACGTATATTTTATCCACATAAGCAGGGATGCCGTCAATTGTCTCCTGAATGAGGCGTTCCTCATTGTAGGCAGGCACCACAACCCCTATCTTGTAAGCCCTGAAGAGGGAAGCCTCGTGTTCTTCCTGAATGTCGATATGCAGGGCTTTTATTCCTGTTTTTTCGGCTAGATTTATGAGGGAACGCATGGAGAAAAGGGAAATCTGAGAAAAATCAATTTTTGAAAGGCATTCTTTTGAAAAAGCAAGGTAACCAATGGGTTTTGACTCCGTACTTTTGTTGTTGAGTAAAAGCACGTTCTCTGAGCCTTTTTTGAGTTTAGAAAAACAGATTCCTACTGAGAAGTCAAAAGTCCCCTCCCTGATAGGAGCAATCATCCTGGGGATCAGGCCTGGATCATGGCAAACCCCGATATTCATTATTACAATAATATCAGAATCCGATGCCGTCTCAACCACGTTTTTCAAGGAAATTTCCTTTCCCCTGTTTGCATGGTTCCGGATTACTTCTGCCCCTGCCATTTCAGCAACATCAACTGTATGGTCGGAACTTGCAGCGTCCACAACGACAACTCTGCGAGAATACTTTTTTGTCCGCAGAACTACGCTTCCAATGGAAACCTCTTCATTATAAGCTGGAAGAATCACGGTTATATTCGGGGGAACTGTTGAGTGCAGGTTTTCATTCAGGGTTATGTACTGGGAGCTTTTACCAATACTAAGCTCGTTACTCATCTGTATGACCTCTTTTCTGAACTGTAATTATCAATACTTTATTCTCAAAGCTTGCTGGGAGAACGTTTTGCGGATGTTGCCTCGAATGTTACTAAATTTTAATGATAGTATGAGTAATAAGTGTAAATTTAAAATAAACAGAAGTGAATACTACTAATATTTTATATGTTAGTTTATATTTATACACAAATAATTGCACCTGAGATTGAAAGAACGCACCCCATTAATGCAATATTCTTTCATTCAAGCTTGTTTTAAGCGTATAAGTGTAATTATTTCGGTTAGGAACTGTAGAGGATAATCATATAATGTTAGTTAATTCACATTATAATATATTAATGAGATAATAGGAATCAACTATATAAAGTTAATGAATTTGTATTTATTTATAAAAATTTAAGAGAGATCAAACAATGCTCAAGCTAGCGTTATAATGTGACAAACGCACAACTATGTAATCGAGTTGTAATTTTGAAAGAACTATTCTGAAATTAAAATATAAGACTGTATATTTTAAAAAATAAAAAAAGATAATTCAAAAAAAGGCATCTGACGAACTCAATATTTTTTGGCGCTCAGTCTCGTGGATAACTCTGCCTGCTCAAGAAGTTCTCCCTCAAACCTGAGCTTTTCAGGCTGCATCTGTCAACATTCCTACTTGCCGCATTTCCTGCTCTGAAAAAGAAAGAATGAAAAAGAGCATCCTGGAAAAAAGAAGTTGGGAAATCTGGCCTATCTGTCTTATTACAGGAAAAAAACCTGGAAAAAGTTACGTAGTCAAAAGAGATCTTCGTCATTTCACATTGGTAGTTTGTAATGTAACATTCTTTTTTAAACAGATCATCTTCATAAAATATGGGGGTTTCAATACTCTCCGTCGTTTCTTTTTATGTATTTATTCTAGGTAATGGTGCATCTCCTTCAACCACCACATATGTCGGATTCTGCATATTCTTTTTTGGAGCCGTCAAAAACATAATCTGTGCTGAAATGGACAAGCTTTGCTCTGGCAATAGAACAGGCTTCTGCAATATATCCAGGGCCGTGTCCGTTAATTTGGAATGCCAGCTCCTGGTTATCTTCACAACCATCCACATTTGTGCAGGCAGCTGCATTTATGACAACATCAGGTTTTATTTTCAGAATTGATTCAATAACCTGCTCTCTGTTTGTGATGTCAAAGTCTCGATGTGTCAGTTTAACAGAATCCGGAAACACTTTACAAAGGTCTGAGCCAAGCATCCCGCTGGAGCCAATGATCAACGTTTTAATGGCTCCCACCACCATCTGTTTTCGACGTACCACTTTACTGTCTGTTCAAGAGCTGTATCAAAATCATATTTGGGTTTCCAGCCCATCTTCTCCAGTTTGCTGCCGTCAAGGGAATACCGGAAATCGTGGCCTTTTCGATCTTCAACGTACTCGATTGAAGATTCGTCTTTGCCAAGCATTTTAAGAATACGGTGAGTTATTTCGAGGTTTGTAAGTTCGTTTCCGCCGTCGACGTTGTAGATTTCTCCGCTGGCTCCGTTGTGAAGGACAAAGTCTATTGCAGAGCAGTGGTCTTCGACGTGGATCCAGTCCCGGATGTTCAGGCCTGTCCCGTAAACTGGGACTTTTTTTCCTTCCATCAATCTGCTGATAAAGAATGGAATTAATTTTTCAGGGTACTGATAAGGCCCGAAGTTGTTTGTGCAGCGGGTTATGCATACTGGCAGGTCGTATGTTGTGTAGTAGGACATTGCAAGGAGGTCGGAACCTGCTTTGCTTGAGGAATACGGGCTTGAAGGGTTCAGATTATCTTTTTCGGTAAAAGAACCTTCCATGGTGCTTCCATAAACCTCGTCAGTTGAAATATGGATAAACTTTTCAATTTTATTTGCAAGGGCGCTCTGGAGAAGGGTGTTTGTCCCGAGCACGTTTGTCATTACGAAGACTGAACCGTCTTCAATTGAACGGTCAACATGGCTTTCAGCTGCGAAATGGACAACCTGATCTACTTTCTTCATTACCTCATTCACAATTACAGGATCGCAAATATCGCCTTTGACAAAAGAATAATTAGGGTTGTTTTCAAGGTCTTTGAGGTTGGAGGGGTTTCCTGCATAGGTTAATTTGTCAAGGTTTACAATTTGATAATTCGGGTATTTTTCCAGCATATAACGAATAAAGTTGCTGCCTATGAATCCACAGCCGCCAGTTATCAGCAGTTTCAATTTAGTCACCTTTTTTTTATACAGTTAGTTATTTATACTTTGTTTGGGACTTCCGGTAGTCAAAAATTTATTTTGATGTTTTTCAATTCTGGCAGGAGCTTATCCTTTTCGGAAAGTTTTGCATCTTCTTCAGGGATTTTCCAGTCAATTCCTATGGAAGGGTCACTGTATACTATGCCAGCTTCAGCTTCGGGGTGATAGTATTCATCACATTTGTAAGTAAAGACTGCAGTTTCACTCAGGACCGAATAACCGTGGGCAAAACCCTTTGGGATCAAAAACTGTCTTTTGTTTTCGGCAGAAAGTTCTACACCTACCCATTCTCCGAAGGTTGGTGAGTCCCTTCTCAAATCGACAGCAGCATCATATACCTTTCCTTCCAAAACTCTCACAAGTTTTGCCTGATTGTAAGGGGCTAACTGGTAATGGAGGCCACGGATCACTCCATATGAAGATTTGGATTCGTTGTCCTGAATGAAGTTGTATTCTTTTCCGATTAAAGCTTCCAGCGTCTTTTTATTGTAGCTTTCAAAAAAATAGCCTCGGCTATCGGTGAACACTTTTGGTTCCAGAATTAAGAGATCTTCTATTTTAGTTTTGATTAATTTCATAGAATTCCCTCAAGTTATTGTTTATGTACTCCATTTTTGAATCTCCCTGAACGAGGACAACATCTGGCTTGTCTTTTGTCAGAATTTCTTCGATTCTGACAAGCATTTTCCCGCGCTGTTCTCCCTGTTTGCCCAGACCTACATCAAGGTTGTATTTTGCTTGAGGAAGTTTCATTCAAAAAATATTTTGTCCACTTCGTAGCTGTAGTGCTGGTCTGTGTGGAGTATAATAATAGAGCTTATCCCAAAACTCAAAATTGCTTCTCTGAATTTCGTATTCTGAATAACAAATCAAGGCTTCTGATTATGAAAAGCTCTTTGTAGCTACTTAAATTATCTGATTTGCGATTATTGCTTATCTACTTGCTTTTTCTCATTATTCTCTTTTGAGTCAAGATTTTGCGTTGTTTCTATATCAAAAATTTTTATAAATACCTTCACAATATATCTTCTAAGATATCTTAAACTTAATAAGTTTTCCGGAATCGTACTAGAAATTGCTGTTTTAAGGCAAAAATATAGAATTATAAATGGGGAAACTATTCACACCTTCAATAAATTAAAAAAAAGATTTTTTCAGTCGAATACTCCGTAGTTCGCTGCGGGGATGGAAACTTCCCCGAGAACCATTAATAAGACGATTTATCAATTCCATTTTTTGTTTGTTAACCTGCTCGAACTAAATCGTATTAGGGTTATTGTTTCCTTTTACGGAATTTGGAGCGGTGACGTGAATATACCCCGTTGATTGCATGGGGTGCGCCAGCATAATTTTGATTCAGTTATTTTTCATCATTGTAGAAATAAAACCTTGAATTCTACAGAAAGCATCTGCTTCATATGGTGTTCTAAAATTTCCTGATATCTTTTGTTGTTCAAATATGTAGCAAACCTCATAACCTATTTCATTGGTTATCGGTTGAGGAATTTTTACTCTTATGCAATCGATTTTGGAACACTATATCCATTCATTGGTATAGTTAATCTCTAAACCTTTTTCGATTAACATGTGTATCCAAAGCCTGATTTTATCTCGAGTTTGACAGACTAATACATTTTACAATGTGTAACTGGGCTTCATGCTTCTGTTTTTCTTCCTACGATTCAAAGTTCTATCTTGCTTTTTTTGATTGTTGACATTTTTTTCATTTTTCCGAATTATTTTGTGCCTCTTCAATGCGTTTTTCATAACTAATTACTGTATTAATTAATTAATTAATTAATTAATTAATTAATTCAATCTGTCAAATTCGGGTTTTAAGGATGAAATGAAATGGAAAATCACTAGATTATGGAGTTGCGTTGTCATATATCATATTTATTACAATGTAGCTCCGTTATCTTTATATAGTTTTACTATGTAGTTCTATTAATATTTTAGAATGTTAGTTCGCTAAAATACACAGTTATCTTGTATAGTCTCCCAGCAAAAACAACTATTCTTATACTCATAACAAGAAGCTGACTAAAAGAATACAGCATCAAAGAGCTTCTTTTATTTGTTTTTGAGTGTAATGATTTGCATATCAAACTTTGAACTAATGTTTAAAATGCCTATACAATATATTCCATTCATATTCATTTTATTTATTATCTGAACTTTGTAATTTATTGCAATTTGAAAAGGGGTAAAGATGAGTAATAAGCCTGGTATCTGCAATTATGAGGGATGCGAGAATTAGTTAAAAGAAATCTAGAGTAAAATGGGGACTTTTTCTTGAAAATATTGCGAGTCGCATCTGATATTTACCCACATATGGTTGGTGGGTTTGGTATCCATATTCATGAAATGTCTAAAGCACAGGTAGAACTGGGACACGATGTAACTGTATATACAGCTTCTGAAGGCGTCGAATCCATATATAAAACAGTCGATGGTTATCATGTGCGCAATTTCAAGCCACTTTTAAAAGTCTTTGGTAACCCCATTATTCCTGCTATGTTTTTTAATCTTATTAGAGATCAGTCAGATTATGACGTAGTCCATGCTCACTCGCATCTGTTTTTTTCAACTAATATTAGTGCGCTTGCAAGAAAACTTGGCTCATCTCCTCTTGTAATTACAAGTCATGGATTGGGTTCACAGACTGCTCCCGAGTGGTTTCAGAGTTTTTACCTTGCAACAGGCGCACGCCTCACATTTGCGGCAGCAGATAAAATCCTCTGTTACACTGAAACCGAAAAAAAAGAACTTGTCGACCTGGGAATAAAGTCCGAAAAGATCGACGTTATCCATAACGGCATCGATGCCGATCGATTTGTTCCTGCTAGAGAGTTCTGTTTTGATAAAAAGAAATTACTCTGGGTCGGCAGATATGCAAAAGGAAAAGGACTTGATTATCTCATCGAAGCATTCGGTATTTTGAAAAAGAGACATCCTACTGCTACTCTTACAATGGTCGGCAAAGGTCCTGACAAAGATCACATTGTCCAAAAAATAAGCGATATGAATTTGGAAAAAAGTATTATAATGAAAGATTTTGTCCCAAATTCTGAGATCGTAGATATGTATCAAAATTCAAGCATTTTCGTACTGCCAAGCCTTAAAGAAGGAGTGCCAAGGACAATTCTCGAAGCAATGTCCTGTGGGATTCCGGTCGTATGTTCAAGACTTCCTCAGCTTGTCGATATTGTCGATGGAAGCGGATTGCTTGTGCCTGTAAAGGATTCTAAGGCTTTGGAAGATGCGATTTCAAAAGTACTTTCAGACTCGTCTCTTGCAGAAAAATTAAGGAAATCTGGAAGAAAAAATGTCGTTGAGAACTACTCATGGAAAGATACCGTGAAGAAAACAACAACTCTTTATAAAACATTGATTTCGTGAATCTCAAATTGGATTTGATAATATGTCTCCTTCCAAATTTAAATATGATTACTCGACAAGAATTACAAAGGGTATTATTGGTTTTCCTCATAGAAAAAGATTAATTGATATCTCTAAGAGCTGTTCTAATTTTGTAGGTTTCTATGCTATTGATATTGGTTGTAGTGATTTATTTTTTGATCAAAATATAATCCCAAATCAAAAGACTTTTGTTGGATGCGATGCAAATTGGGAAGACAGCTTACGCCTTGCAAGAGAAAATATAACTAAATATAATTGGAACAATACTCATATTATTAAATCTGTAGTAGAATTTCTTCCTTTTATAGATAATTTTTTTGATTTAGTTTTATGTTTTGAAACTTTAGAACACGTTGACGATGAAGTTGCTGCAATAAAAGAAATTAAGAGAATTTCTAAAGACGGTTCACTCTTAGTTATTTCTGCCCCAATAGAATTTGGATTTATTCTTTTTTTTAAGCAACTTCTCAGATGGCTAGTATATGGTTCGAAACAGTATTCATTGAAAGAACTTTTTTGTGCAGTTATTCTCTGTGATCTCAAATCTGTTAATAGGGTCAAGTATAGTCATAAAGGATACGATTATAGAAATACTATCACATTTTTATCTCCTGAATATACATTAATCAATAAAATCAACACTCCTTTTAAATATTTACCTAATTTCTTATCTTATGGAACGATTCTAATTTTTAGAAAATTTAAATAAATGACTTGGGGGTTAAGATATGTCCAGTTATAAGATTGTTATCACGGGCGGTGCAGGTTTCATAGGTTCACATATTGCAGAAAACCTTGCAAAAGAGGGTCATGAAATTGTTATTGTCGATAATCTTGATCCTTATTATTCTGTTGACCTGAAGAAAAAAAATCTAGATATTGTCCTTAAAAGCGGAGATGCCACTTTTATCAATGCTGATATTACTGATCTTGCCAGAATGAAAGAGATCATTGACAGTACAGTAGAATATGTTTACCATGAAGCTGCTCAGGCAGGAGTCCGCATTTCAGTTGAAGATCCATTTAAGCCAAATGATGTAAATGTTTTAGGCACTTTGAACATACTTAAAGCTTCACTTGATGCAGATGTAAAAAAGGTAATTAATGCTTCTTCATCTTCTGTTTATGGTAAAGTAAAGTACCTTCCATTTGATGAGCAGCATCCAACAGAGCCAGTTTCTCCATATGGTGTCAGTAAATTAGCTGCAGAACATTACTGTAGAGTATTTTATGAGGTATACGGGCTTCCGACCACTTCATTACGCTATTTTACAGTATACGGGCCGAGGATGAGACCAGATCTTGCAATTTCGATTTTTACTCGAAAAATGCTTGCAAATGAGCCTATTACTGTCTTTGGTGATGGAGAACAGACTAGAGATTTTACTTATATAGAGGATGTTGTAGAAGCAAACAAAAGGCTTCTTTATAACAAAGTAACTGATGGAAAGGTTTTGAATATTGGAGGCGGAAATAGGATCCGTGTGAATGATTTGATTGGAAACTTAAGATCCCTTACTGGCTCGACATCTGAAGTGATAAATGCTGGAAAGCAAAAAGGAGATACTGAGGATACGCTTGCAGATGTTGATTTAGGAAACGGACTGATCGGGTACGAACCATTATTCAATATCAACAAAGGCTTGAATAAATTCGTAGAATGGTTTAAAATTGAGGGGGATATTCTTGGGTTCAATAAACAAGTTGATGTTACTCCATCAAGTTCGCAAAAATCAATGGCTTAAACCCGCTGAGCTTGAAGAGTTACAGAATACAAAACTTAGAGCAATAGTAAAGCATGCTTACGATAATACTGAGTTTTATCATCATAAGTTCAGGGATGCAGGAGTTCATCCAGATGATATTAAGAACGTTTATGATCTAAAAAAAGTACCTTTTACCACAAAAGATGAACTTAGAATACAGCCTCTTGAAGCTAGAGTCTCAAAAGACTTGGATCTTAGCAAGTGTTTAATTACTGATACAAGTGGTTCAACAGGTATTCCATTAAAAATAGTGTATGATGAGGCAGCTGATGATTATAGCAAAGCTGTGAATTTACGTTCTCACATAGAAAATGGATTGAAAGTCCGAAGTAAATGGGCAGTTTTTGGAGATCCACATCATTATAAGAAACCTCTCTGGTTTCAGAAATTAAGAGTTTTCAATCCTGTTCAAATATCTGTGTTTGAATCAATTGATAAACAGATCGATACATTAGCAAAATTTAAACCAGAGGTACTTGGCGGATATACCTCGTCAATCAGGTTATTAGCAGAAGCTATTGAAAAAACTGATATTAAAGATATTAATCCTAAAGTTGTATTTGGAACATCTGAACTTTTAGACTCCGAAACAAGGAAATACATAAATTCAGTTTTTGATGTTGAAATGATTGATCATTTTGGTTGTGTCGAGTTGAACAGGACTGCATGGGAATGCAGTGAACATGCCGGATATCACATAGATGCAGATTCTGTGGTAACGGAATTTATTGAAAATGGAGAACATGTTTCACCAGGTGAAAGAGGTGAAATTGTATACACAGGGTTGCATAATTATGCTATGCCCTTAATAAGGTATAAAATTGAGGATATTGGAATTCCAAGTGATGAACCTTGCCCCTGCGGAAGGGTTTTGCCTCTTATGAAAGTGATTGAAGGCAGAAGCGACTCCTTTATGCAAGTTCCAAGTGGGAGAATATTCCCTGCAATGATTTGGGAACCAATTATGAGAAGAATTCCGGGTGTTGGACATTTTAAGGCAGTACAAGAAAGAAAGGATCTGGTTCGATTATTAGTCATTAAAAGCCATGAATTCTCACAGAACACAATTGCTCAAGTAGAACATGATGTTAAGAAAGTTATGGGGCAAGAAATCAACGTTAAAGTTGAAATTGTTGATGAAATTCCTAAAGATAAATCTGGGAAAGTTAGAGCTGCTGTTTCAAATGTGAGAATCAGTTGGTGAAATTCATGAAGATATTGATTTGTGCGACAGAATATTATCCACATGGTTCTGGGATTGCTAACGTTGCTTATAATGTTGTAGAACAACTCAAAAAAACAGGCGTCGATTGTGTAGTTTGCTCTCCCACGGGTCCCGATATAAAGTTAGGAACTCAGAGACCTTTCGGAATCTTAGGTTTACTTTTTTATTGGTATAAAGTTGCAACCCATTTCAAAAAATCCAATACTCAAGAATTTGATGCAGTATGGTTGCACAATCCTTTATTTTTAAAAGAAAGCCCTTTCAATAATTGTTTAGTTACAATGAATGCTACGGCATATGGGCAAGCAAACAATCGAATATATCCTCTATGGTTACACATCTATAAGATTATCAGTGCAAAAATAGAAAAATTTAGTTTGAGCAAAATCAAGGACAGCTCTTTATTTACAGGTGTTGGAACGAACATTTGTGAGGAGTTGGAAGAAATAGGCATTAAAAGTCAAAATATTAAATATATTCCAAATGGTGTAAATATAGATCAGTTTAAGCCATCGAAGCAAAAACAGTACCTTAGAAATAAGTTTGGAATTCCAGATAAGGACCTTGTGTTTTTGAATATAGGCAGATTGACCCCTCAAAAAAATCCCCTCAAAACCATTGAAGTTTTTGAAAAAATAAGTACGCAGGTAAATAATTTAACTTTGGTGTTTTCTGGGAAAGGTGAACTTAAGAGCGATATGGATGAAGATGTGAAAAGTAAGAATTTAGATAATGTTTTGCTTATAGGCTATGTGGATGAAGAAAATAAACCAGATCTCTATGCCTGTGCAGATTATTTTATTATTTCTTCTTTGTATGAAGGAGGAGAACCTCCATTAACTTTATCAGAAGCTATGGCTTGTGGTCTGCCGTGTATTGCCTCAAACATTCCAAATTTTAAAATCGTTGAAATCTCAAATAGTGGAATTGTTGTCGATTTTTCAGATACAAATAAATCTGCGGAAGAGATACTTAATTTTATTCAAAAAGACAATTCAGAATGTTCTATAAATGCAAGAAAATATGCAGTACAAAATTTAGATTGGGGTATAATTTCAGACAACTATTTGAACGAATTTAGTAAAATTGTTAAATAGGGCTCTTCGTTGTTTTGCTTGTATCCTCATAAAAACCAACGCGGTCTTGAATTGAAAATCATCTTATCCCTAGAGAATGACAAAGAGCAACTAATGTTCAATTTACGTTAGTTTGAATCTAAATGGAACATATCAAGAACTAGCATGAGTAATGACTATAATGAAAGGCCTAAACATCCTAAATAATAAGTTCTTTTTGAATTTTCAATTAGAATACATAACTCTCATATTATTTCCAGCTGTAGCTTTATTTGTTTATTCTCAGAGATATTATAGCTATTTGTTTTTAATATTAGCTGCAAACATAGGATTAATCTTATTCATAGCGTTAAATAAGAATTTACCTAATGACTTGACAGAACAAAACAATGATTTATTAAATAATACCTCTTTAAGTGCCGATAGGATACTCTCAATTGTATATTTTCTGGCTTATGGGTTAAGTTTTCTAACACTTTTGGATGGCTTTTATACAAAAACGATCTGGTACTATATTTTCGTTTCAATTTGTTCTGGTAGCATTGCTGCGGAAATTCTTTTTTTTGAAACGAAGTTTATATGGAAAAAAAATCTCCTTAAATCGGTATTATTGTTTTTAAATCTGTCATTAAGTAATCAAATATTGTATACTTTAGGAATTGGTAATCCAGATAATTTTTATCACGTCTATTCTATAACTGTACCTATTATTAATACTGGACATATTCCTATAGGATATACTTATACATCATTCCCAATTCATCATATATTAACAGCTATAACGTCAATGATTCCAAATATTCCTCCTTTTATTACATACCATTGGTTAGGTGCGACAATTATGTCCTCAGGGACAATATTCGCCTTTTTAATTGGTACAAAATTATTTGATAAAAGATTTGGACTATTATCAGCTTTGTTTTACTGTTGCTCTGATTATTTAATATATTGGGGATCTCACCCAGTTCAATTATCTTACATGTATCCAACAATTTTATTGTTATTTATGTGTATGTTATATATTCTTAAAAGGAGGAAAGTTGAGTTTATACTTATCTACATAATTTTATGTTTAAACATTATTTTTTTACATCATTATTCAGCAATGATTCTGGCTTTTATTTTATTACTTATTCTATTTGTTGAGTTTGTCAAGAAGAGAGATGATAGCAAATATATAATAAAGTCTTTCGGGTTATTTGAAATATATATATTGTTACTTTTTAGCCATTGGATATTTATCTCAAATCTATTTGGGGGATTCGTAGGTATTGTAGATTTGTATGTGAATGCTTTCAAAGGAGATGTTGCTACAAATATCGTGTCGCAAACATACTATGATACATTACCCTTAGAATCTATATTTTTAAATGAAGTTGGGAGCTGTATTCTAATTGCCCTTTCTGTTATTGGCTTTTTTTATATTTTCAAAAATCGCTCACTTTTTGGAGACATTATTTCTGGTTTATGTATTCTTTTCGCAATTTTACTAGGTGTAGGCTTAATTATTAATGTATTGTATTTATTGCCAAACAGAATCTATGCTTTTATGCAAGAATTCTCTTTGATTTTTCTTGCTACGACTGCTATTATATGGATATTGAATTGTAGCAAACGACATATAAAATTAGTTATCGTAATTACAATTATATTATTACAATTTTTTTCTGCATCAAGTACAATAGCAGGCTTTGAAACAAGCCCACTTGTTGGAAATCAACCTTACTGGAAATTTTATGAGACTCCTTATGAAAGAGATTGTGCTGTCTGGATCGAAGATTATTCTTTTAAAAACAATAGTATTTTCATAAATAGCATTATGGTTAGTCCCGGTTATGCACCTACAGCCTTTAATTTATCTAAAAAATCTCCTCTCAAAAAAATTGATGGAAAACTAATTATATCCTCCGAAAATGTTGATAATGGCTCATATATTCTCTTTAATAATTTTGATGTGCAAGTGGGTTTTATCTCTGAAAATATTATGAACTCAAGTCGCATGGGTTCAAGTCGCAGAGTGAAACTTGACCCAATTACAAAAGATTTCTTGGTGAATAGTACTCAGGCTCGAATTTATAATAATGGAATGTTGGATCTGTATATAAAATAAAATTATAATTATATATTCACTCCGAATAATATATTTTTTGTGAGGTTTATAGTATGGTATGCAAAAAAAAGTTTAATATTTGCCTAATTACTTCTCCGATCGGCGATGCGAGCGTAACTCCGGTCTCAAATCTTGCAGAAATAATAACACACATTGCAGGAGAAATATGTTTAATTACTGGAAATGCAGGCTCAAATTTATTTAATAATGATATTCGCATAAATACGATCTCAATTAATTATAAATTAGGATCCAGTGCCTTATCAAAAATTATAAGATATTTGTTATTACAGCTTAAAATCTCATATTATATAATAAAAAAAGCTAGCCGCTTTGACACACATCTTTTTTTTATAGGCTCTAATAATTTAATATTGCCTGCAATAATCTCAAAAATAATGAGAAAGAATGTAATCTTGAGCCTTCCTAGCTCATCCAATATGCTAAAATTTGCAAACGATAGGTTCTACAAAGTCGTCGAAATCTTAGAAAGTATTAATTTGATTATCGCAGACAAGATTATTGTATACTCTCCAAATCTTGTCAACGAATGGAATTTAAAAAAATATAGCAATAAAATATTATTTGCACATGAACATTTTATAAATTTCAATATCTTTAAATTAACGAATTTATTTCATAAAAGAGAAAATCTGGTGGGTTATGTTGGACGTTTGAGTGGAGAAAAAGGAGTGTTAAACTTTATCAAAGCAATAGGGTATATAATTAGTAAGAATAATAATATGACGTTTTTAATTATAGGAGATGGGCCATTAAAAAATAAGATAGAACTCGATTTGGATACATATGCGCTAAATAATAATGTTAAACTTTTTGGATGGGTGCCCCATGATGAACTTCCATATTATTTAAATCAACTAAAACTAACTGTTCTCCCTTCCTACACTGAAGGACTTCCAAATCTAATGCTAGAATCAATGGCATGTGGAACTCCAATATTAGCTACTCCAATTGGAACAATACCAGATGTGATAACAGATGGTAAAAACGGTTTCATTATGGAAAATAACTCTCCTGAATGTATCGCAGATAATTTGATTAGAGCACTAGCTCATCCTAACTTGGAACAAATTTCAAAGAATGCGGAAGCAGATGTAAATCGAGAATTCACCTTTGAGAATGCTGTTGGAAAATATAGAAAGGCATTGTGCGATCATTAGGAACTCACCGCGAAATAACATTGGCAACTTTTTAAACTGTAGTCCTCCGTTTTCACAAGCAAACCATCGATTAAATCCCAATAGAATTATGCGTTACCTAGCTATTTCGTAAAGAGCCCTAAAATAAACTTAATTGGTTATGATATCAGTAAATTTTTAGATCGGGATGTTGGTAACATGATCACTATAAACAACATATTTAAGAACAACATATTTAAGCACGTATTAAATCTTACAACTTTCATTAACAATAAAAAAAGAGATTATTTTTTCAAGCAGAAGCTAATCTCAGAAAAAAAATGCTTTATTGGAAGTAATGTTGTATTAGATTCCTCATTTCAATGGCTCATATCTATAGGAAATGAATGTACAATAACGAATAGGACTATCATCTTGGCCCATGATGCTAGTACTAAAAAACACTTGGGTTATGCGAAAGTTGGAAAAGTGTCGATTGGAGATAAAACTTTCATTGGTGCAGGAAGTATAATACTACCGGGGACTCAAATAGGCAACAACGTAATCATCGGAGCTGGGAGTGTTGTAACCAAAAATATACCTGACAATTCAATTGCTGTAGGCAATCCTGCAATCGTTATAGGTTCAACATCTGAATATATGAATAAACATAAGTTGAAAATGGAATTAAGACCTATATACGAAAATGATTGGACACTGGAGAGCGAAATAACAGAAGAGAAAAAGGAAATTATGAAAAGAGAGTTAGAGAGTGGAATTGGTTACATTATTTAACTGAGAATATTTATTCGGTGAATGACTTCCTGAAAATTATAATAAAGACTTATATATGGGTATTGATAAAGAAGATAAACTAATGTATAAAGATATATTCCCAGAAATGGCTGAATTTAGATGGGTCGCCGAAGATTTTGAAAACTTAAACTGTGATGTATCTATATATAAAATATATTCCAGCAAAAAAGTTGAATTTTTTATATAATCGGTACAGGAGACGTTTGATGTTATGAAAAAGGTGTTAATCATATCATATTATTTTCCTCCAGATCCTGAAATTGGAGGTTTGCGAATTAAAGGGCTGGCAAAATATCTCCCATACTTTGGTTGGGAACCTATAATCTTAACAAAAAATTTGCCGGATAATTCTGACTCGATATATAATATTATAAAAACGTCATGCTTTGAATATAATAGTATACACTCATTTAAAAAAAAAATAGGACTTAATCCAAAAGAGACTGTAAATAAACAACTCGGAAAATCGAATTTAAAGAACAAAAAGATGCTTTTAGACATATTACTGAATTTTGCGGCAGAAGTTTTAACATATCCGGATAACCAGAAAATATGGTATTCTCATGCTTTCGAATTGGGTGATAAGCTATTAATCGATCAAAATATTGATGCAATAATTAGCAGTTCCTCACCTATAATCTCTCATATAATAGCTCATGATTTAAAGGAAAAGCATAATATCCCATGGATTGCAGACTTACGTGATCTTTGGACTCAAAATCACTACAATTCATATAGTTGCATAAGGAAATTCTTTGAGAACAATTTAGAAATTAAAACTCTTGCTACATCGGATGCAATAACTACAGTCTCTAATAATTTGTCCTCCTCACTTGAAACGCTTCATAAAGGAATAGATGTGTATTCGATCCCGAATGGTTTTGATTTGGATGAATGGACCCGTTTGAATGTAGAAGTTTTAGATAAATTTCTAATTACTTATACTGGAAGTCTTTATCAAGGAAAAAGAGATCCTTCTAAACTATTTCAGGCGCTTGATGAACTAATTAAAGAGCAAAAAATCGACAGAAATGATATTGAAGTTAGATTTTATGGTCCACAGGAAGACTGGATGAATCAAGATATTGAAAAATATAATCTTCAATATATTGTATCTGATTATGGTTTAGTATCCAGAGATATAGCATTATTTAAACAGAAAGAATCACAATTGTTACTGCTTTTGCTCTGGGATCATCCCTCAGAAGTAGGAGTGTATACTGGAAAACTTTTTGAATATCTTGCATCAAAAAGACCAATCTTAGCAATCGGGGGTTCAAAGGGTGTTGTAAATGAATTATTAGAGGAAACTGAAGCTGGATATTTTGTCTCCTCCATTGAAGAGATAAAAAATATTATTATTAAATATTATGCAGAGTATAAATTAAATGGCCACGTTTCATATAAAGGAAATAACTCTAAAATAGATAAATACAGCCAAAAAGAAATGGCAAGAAAATTTGCAGAGGTTCTTGATAATTCTATAAAAGTGGATTATTAATTGTAACTTGATTACTGGATGAGGCATTTTTCATGAAAATCCTATCTATCATCGGAGCCCGCCCCCAATTCATCAAATGCGCTCCTCTTTCTCGCTCTATCCGCAGAGAACACAAAGAAATCCTTGTGCACACTGGTCAGCACTATGACCCCGAATTATCAGAGATTTTCTTCAAAGAGCTTGACATCTCTGAACCCGATTACAACCTTGGAGTAGGTTCGAGTAGCCATGGCGAACAAACCGGAAAAATGCTGGTTGAAATCGAAAAGATTCTGATAAATGAAAAACCGGACCTTGTCTTGGTTTATGGAGACACCAATTCCACAGTCGCAGGAGCCCTTGCTGCCTCCAAACTACACATCAAAGTTGCACATGTGGAAGCCGGTCTTCGTTCCTTTGACAGAACTATGCCAGAAGAGATTAACAGAGTACTCACAGACCATATCTCGGATCTCCTCTTCTGCCCCACTGAAACGGCGGTTTTAAACCTCAAAAATGAGGGGGTCACAACTGGGGTGTACAATGTAGGAGATGTGATGCTGGATGCCCTGAAATACAACATCAAAATTGCAGAAGATAAAGCCATGGTTCTGGAGTACCTAGGGCTCAGTTCAAAAGAATATCTGGTTGTAACTGTACATCGGGCTTCGAATACCGACAGCTTCAAGAATCTTTCATCTATAGTTAATGCATTCTGTGAAGCTGATATTCCTGTTGTGTTTCCGGTACACCCGAGAACTGAAAAGTACCTGAAGAAGTATGGTCTCTGGGAAAAGTTGTGCGAAAAAGTAACGGTCATTTCCCCCCTTGGATATTTAGATATGCTAAAAATTATGAGTCATGCCAGAAAGATTCTCACAGACTCAGGTGGGGTGCAGAAGGAGGCGTATATGCTTGGGATACCCTGTATAACCATGAGAGAGAATACTGAGTGGGTTGAGACTGTAGAGGACGGGTGGAATGTGCTTGTAGGGGCGGATTGTGAGAAAATTGAGGATGCTATTTTAAATTTTGAAGGTGCTGAATTAAAAAGTAACATTTTTGGAACTGGAAACTCATGTGAAATTATTTGTGAAATCTTAAAAAATATCTCTTACTCTCGCTGAAATTTTCATAAATTTTTAGTCTATTTAGATTTATTAGAAATGATGTGATTTTTTGTCAGATCTCCAAAAATTTGTATCCGATGTTGGTTTTACGTTTATAGCTTCTGCTGTAAGTATGCTTTTAGGATTTCCTATAACTGTGGTCTTGGGAAGGTATTTGGGAGCCGATGATCTGGGCCTTTATCGAATGGTAAACACTATCTTTGGAACAGTTATGCTTTTTGTAACTATTGGGATTCCTGCAGCTGTTATAAAATATGTAGCCGAATTTCGTGACAATGACAAAAAATTAGGGCAAATTGTTTCCGGGGGTTTGATCACATCTATTTTATTGGGTCTCATTTCTTTTATTTTTATTTACGTGAGTGCTAGTCTATTCGCGGCTGTCTTTCATATGCCCGAACTTTCAGGTCTGCTGAAGATCCTTGCTTTTGCATTTCCATTTTCTGTTGTTACTGGCATGCTTTTTGGGCTTCTTAATGGATTAAGAGAAATGACTAAAAATGCATGGATTTCTATAATTCAAAGTGCATCTATGCTGATTTTTACATTTCTCTTAATTTTCAATTATGGTGTCAATGGTGCAGTTGTGGGAATTGTATTTTCATATGTTATGACTACACTGCTTTTGATATTTGTCCAGAAGATTCCTAACCTAACATTTTCGAATTTTTCTGATAACGCGTTTCAGCTTATTAATTTTGGTTCAAAAACAGTACTTTCCAATGCAATCAATCTTATTAATTATCAGGCAGATATCCTGATGATCGGTTATTTTATGACCAAAACAGATGTTGGGGTTTACAGCGTTGCGGTTATGTTTGCAAAACTTATCTGGATTCTTCCGGATTCGATTCAGAAAATCACCTTTCCTCTGATCTCTGAATATCATGCAAAAGAAATGAATGGATCAATACATATTTTGGTTGATAAATGCATGAAATATAGTTGCCTTTTTTTAGTTTTCGGTACTACTTTTTTTATCTTTTTTGGAAATAGGGTTATATCTCTTATCTTTGGGGCTGAATTTGAGCACTCATATTTTCCTTTAATTATTCTGCTTATTGGAACTGTTTTATATGGAATTACTAAATCAGTGGGTTCTATTTTTGCTAGCGTGGGAAAAGTTTCTCTTGTCTACAAAATTCCTTTAATTTCAGCAATTTCAAATATCGTCTTAAATATTGTTCTGATACCTATTTATGGAATGAATGGGGCTGCATTAGCAACAACTATTTCTCTAATTGTTTCAACAGTTGTGATGATATCTTTTATGAAAACTTTAATAAATATAAGAGTAGATTTCATTTGGTATATTAAGGTGTTATTTCTAAGTGGACTCTTAATATGTTTTTTCCTAAGTTTTAAAAACTTAATTAATGATATATTATTAGGAGTAATTCTACAAATTATAGAATTAACATTATTTTCTGTTTATTTTATCTCTAATCATGATAAAAATAAAATGTTTCACTTATTTAGTATATATGTCAATTAATCTCTTTGTTACCTCTCTTGAGTCATGTATTTTTTCAACGTATCGTCGTCCTTGAGCTCCAAGTTCAATCCTGTGCTCTTGATTTTCGATAAGTTCAATCAAATTTACGTATATTGATTTCGGGGTTGTATTTAAAATTGGTAACTCTGGATAATTCTCTGACAAATCTTGTCGGATATAACATAAAGTTGGTTTACCCATGCACATCGTTTCAATTGAAAACACGCCGTACCATCCGAGAATAAGTTGGTCTACAATAATATCAGATAATTCGATTTCTTTTAAGACTTTGTCATGAGATACTTTTTCTAATAGGATAAACTCAATGTCGTATCCATCTTTTTTTAATTTATCTATTGCCTGTATCACATGTTCAGTACCCTTTATATTTTTGTTACTGGGTGCATGAAGTATTCTCAATTTATTAACTTGCAGATTTGGTTCCACAAAAATGTATTTTTTTGTGTCTATTGGGTTTGGTATCCATATGGAATTAGGAACGAAAGCTAAGAGATCAGGAGTAGATACAACGCATTTATCTGCAAAGTATTTCTGAATAAGCGGTTGTTTTTTATTTCTTATTTCAGATCCGTGATAGTGCATAATTACTTTTTTACCTAAGACTTTCCAAATCAATAAATCTAGACCCATTCGATGCAAAGAAGAAGCATGGAAATGAAGTATGTCATATTGAAAAATTATTTTTATAATATTATACAATATGTTTATTTTTCTTGAGATATTACCATGTGATGAAAAAGAGATGTCAACTCCATATTTAAATTGATCTTCGCCAAATGAAAGCACCTCACTTTTATAGCCAAACATACGCTGCCCATCTCTTATGTTTTGAGGCACACCAGCGATATTACCAATATGTAATATTCGGATTCCTTCAGGATGAATTTTCACTATGTTATCACTTCACTGTAATAAACTTTAGTTATTTCTTTGTTGTGTCTAATGACTAATACGAATAAACATATAAATAGTTCGGTATTGAGATTCTCCAAAAGAGTTTACCATTTTTATAAGCACTAACTTAAAAAAATCTAACTTTTTCGATTTTGATACATATTGACACTATAACTAAATTAGATATTCTCGCTTAGATTATTTCCAATGTCTGCGTTTCAGGAATTTTTAAATCAAAAATATTTTATATCATGAAAACACACTATCTATATATATTTATAGAGATTCCACAGACAAGTTCAATATGTGTATTGATATTAATAAAAGAGTTCAGTGGTTGGATATTTTAAGAGGATTGACTACTGTACTGGTTGTTATCGGCCATTCAGAAATCGGAACATTTTCAAAATATATTTATTGGTTCCATATGCCTCTCTTTTTTGTACTAAGTGGACTTCTCTTCAAATCTTTAAAATATACTAACGAAATAGAGTCATTTATAAAAAAACGCACATCTCGGTTATTAATACCTTATTTTTCATACCTTATACTTGTTTTTACATTTTGCCAGCTTCCAATTTTAGTTATGCAAGACACCGATTTTTTACATATATGTACTCATTTTTTAATTGTTTTATTTATAGGCGGCAGGGCAGTTGGCGGATTGTTTGGAGTGTATTGGTTTTTTACTTGTTTATTAATAACACAAATAATATTTGCAGTTATACATACCAGCATAAAATCAATAAAATATCAATTACTAATTATTTTTGCTCTGTATCTCCTTGCACATATTGAAGCAAATTATATAAAAGCTGGGTTTATGAGTATTCCAATACCATGGAATGCTGATGTTTCTATGTTTGCACTTCTTTTCTATGCATTTGGTTTTTATGCAAAAGATTTATTGGATTTAAAAAGATTAAAATCAATAAAAATATTATCAATTTCAATAAATATGAATGCTGTATGTATAACAGCTATTATCCTTTCTGTTGTGTTCATTATATTGAACATTAATGGTATAATTGACTATAGCCTAGATCTAAAACATGTAATCTATAATAACATACTATTAGACCTATTTATCCCTATTATTTTCATATTATCAACAGTCTATATTACACAATTTAATTTACCATACAGTGTGAAAACTGTATTAACTTCTATTGGTACTAACTCGCTGCCCATCATTTTTTTACATATACCTATTAAATATTCAATTGACGTAGCTAATCACTTATTTATACATACTAATTCTGGGCTATCTATTATATATATTGTATTAGGCATAATTCTCCCATTTTATCTTAATATCTTAATTTTTAGGAAAATTAGTTTTGTCCCATTAACTGGATGAAATTTCTGGTATTTTTATTTAGCTGATCCCAAAACTCACAATTGCTTCTTTGAATCTTGTATTCTGAATAATCAATCGAGTTTCTGATCATGAAAAATGATTTTGAAACTCTTACTGATTGAAAACAAAATTGGTTTTGGGATAGGCTCATTATTTTCGGGATAATGGGTCACAAATGTGAGATACCTTTTCTGGATCAAATGATCAGAGTAAAAAGTTCATCTAGTCGAAAAAAGAAGGCTTTCCGCTCTATTTGAAGAGGATATTTAAATGTGACAAAATTGAGTTAAATATATTTGAAAGAATAACTGATACAAATATTGCGGCAATCCACAAATAATTACTTCCAGGTAAGATCCCAAAATAGTTGAAAATAAGCTTACTACCAATAAATGCAAATACCAATAAATGGATAAAATACAATTCCAAACTACTCCTTCCGATTTTATCTAAAAAGTCTAATAAATAATTATGACGTGTATGTAATGTGTCTAAAAGAATAGAGAGTAAAAAAGTAAGTGAAAAAGAACCTAACATAAAAGGGTACCAATACAAACCATATAACCATCTGTCATCTGTAGAACAAAAATAATAAATTAAGGCAAGAGCTACAAAGCAAAAAAATGTGAAAAAAACATGGAGATATATTGAAAATAAATAACTAAAATTATTGTCTCTTTTAATATAAATGTACCCTATTAAGGACCCTATAAAAAAAGCAGGCAATCTTAAAATCACAATAAGAAGAAAACTAAACTTATTAGCAAAAATAAACGCAGATGCAGTAAGAATGATTGCCAAAGTTAAACATAAAGTAACAATAAATATCAAAAATCTTAGTTTATTCTTATTTTTTTGAAAATAATTTTCAAAAAATGGAAATATTAAATAACAGAGCAAAATAGCACTTATGAACCAATGAATATTATTAGTCCTACTAATAAAAAAACTAAATCCTGTGTAATAAATAAAAACAGTACCCAAGTTTGTAATCGGCGTTCCAAATAAATTAATCAAAACAAGATATATACTAAGAAAGAACCAATAAATAGGCATTATTCTTAAAAATCTACGTTTATAAAAAAAAAGAATTGAAGGTCTTTTTTTATACCAACTGGCCATCAAGCCAAATCCTGAAACAAAAAAGAAAATGTCAACCCCAAGATATCCTGTATATTTGATAAATGAACAAAAATATGATAAAAATCCAATTTTTCCAAAATTAATTCCTGAATGATAAAAAACAATCCATAATATGGCTATTCCCATTAAAGAATTTCTATATAAGCTAATAAAATCAGATTTTTCCATCTTTTTAATTTCAGAATTTAAATTGGAAAAAATATCAAACATATATTACCTCGAATTTGATAAATGTGTATATTTGGTCTTGTCCGTGAGTTATTGATCAACTCTGAAAAAAAGAGTACATTCTCCGTGGTTGAGAAAAATGTAGAGAAATTCTTGTGCTTACTGTTTTCAATAACTCACCCCACGACCGTATATTTTATAATGCTTAAACTGATTGATGGTCCCTCTTTATCCGATTGATGTTTTAAAACACTTAAATTTCATCAGTTCCTCAAAAGTCCATTTTGACTCAGTAATTCCTGCTTCTCTTGCAGGTGTATTTTTGCACTCAACCCCTCTTTCATCTCTGTACCTTAATCCTCCATGACCTCTACAGAAGTTAAAATGTGTACAATATAACCTCATTTGATACTCTAACCATTTTTTTCATTTTTCCGATTGATTTTGTGCCTATACAATGCGTTTTTTCTAAATAATTACTGTATTAATTAGTAAAATCTGTCAAATTCGGGTTTTAAGGATGAAATTAAATAGAAAAATCACTCGATTATGGAATTGTGTTATTATTACTATATAATATTTCTTACTATTTAACCCTGTTATCTTTATACAGTTATACAATGTAGTTCTTTTTATAATTTAAAATGTCTATTCGCTAGAATACACAATTGTCTTCTATAGTCTTCCAGACTAAACAACTGCGGTTATATCTTTATTAAGAACTCGGATAAAAGAATAAGGCATTATGACGCTTCTTTTATTCGTTTTTGAGCGTAATTATTTGCATATTGAACTTTGGACTAATATTTAAACTATTTATGTTGTATATTTTAATTTATTTATCATGTTATCTTTGTAATTAATTTATTAATATTTGAGATCACATCCGTGAAACCCTCTCTTAAATTTCACTAATTAGCTTTAGAAAAGAGATTCTGCAATTATGAAGGACACGAGATCGACTTAATAATTGGTTTTTATGTTCTCTTTATATCTATTTCATATTTTCTTATCCCCAAACTTTTAATCTTTCAAAAAGTGATTTTATGAATCTGATAAAAGGAAAAAGAATATTAATTACAGGCGGTACAGGCCTCTTTTGGAAATGCTTTTATTGATTTTTCAAAGGATTGTGATATAAAATTCGTTGTTTTCAGCAGGGATGAAAAAAAGCAACATGATATGTTTGTTGAAATAAATGATAATAACATCGAGTATGTTGTAGACGACATCCGAGATAAGAGCAGGGTTTTAAAGCATTTCAAAGATGTAGATTATGTAATGCATGCTGCTGCTTTGAAGCATGTTCCAACAGGTGAACAATTTCCTGAAGAGGTTATTAACACCAACGTTCTCGGTACAAAAAATGTTATTGAAGCGGTCGAAGAGTGCAGTGTTGAAAGAAGAAGATCGACGCTTGATTCCATGTACAATATATCCTTTATAAAGTAAGAATTCAGCAAGATAGGCACCGTCTTGACCGGTAATTCCTGTTATTAATGCAACTTTAGGCAAAATTCTTTACCCCTTCATTTTAAAAAGTCTATAGGCTCATTTTTATGATCTCTGGCTTAATGTAGCGTCCAAAGCAAAATGTCGTATAAAATCGATTGAATCTATTCACAATCGTTAAATATTTGAGGATTGACGCGACACTAGTGCCGAGAACAATTGCAATCGTCATATTTTTTCCGTGTCCTTGCCGTGAAGTTCTTTCAAACTTTATTAAATTTTTAGTGGATCCCCCTTTGCAGCTACTTAAATTATCTGATTCTCAATTATTGTCTATCGACTTGCTTTTCCTCATTATTCTCTTTTAATTCCAGATTTTGCTTTGTTTCTATATAAAAAACTTTCATAATTACATTAACACTATATTTGCTCAGATGGATCTTAAACTTTATACATTTTTAGAACCCGTACTAAAAAAATACCTGTTTTAAGGGTAAAAATATGAAACTATGAATCTTGGGGAAACTGTCCACACATTCAATAAATTCAAAAACAAAATTTTTTGGGTTTGTTCAATAGATTCCAGGTGTATTTAGTTTGGGCAGTGGGCGTGAGTTATTGAAAACCATAAGCAGAAGGATTTATCTATAATTTATTCAAATGTGGAGGGTGTACTTGCTTTTTCGGAATTAATCAATGACTCATGGACACGACCTTAGTTTAAGTCATCAAAAAAAGGGTTTATTCTGGATTTCCAGCAAAAGGCCGGTAAGATAATTTCTTCGAAAAGAGTTCACAGGCTGCGAGGACTTTCCCCTTGCGGCACTATTAAGAATAATGAAAGACTAATTTTCTTCGTAATTATATATAATTTTATCCATGCGTGTTCTTTTAGATGGGTATTTATATCTTAAAATCACTTCATCCCAAAAAATTAGTCCGGTTATATAAGTTAACAAGGATTTTTTAATGACCTTGACGGTGATTCTACGCTTCAAAATATAATTCAAATGTATTACGTGAACGGCTCGACTAAAAATCCTTTCAGACACAGCCTGACTGCTCTGTTAAATACTTTCAAAAATATGGAGTTTAATAAGCCTCTGTATTGTTTTACCCTGCCGGGTTTGGTTCTCAGCACAGCGGGGTTATACATGGGTCTCAGTTTTTTACAAACTTTTTACCTTGGTGAAAGCCTTAATTTCGGGCCGACTGTTTTGATGGTCCTGCTAACCTTCGTAGGAATAGGTATGGCTTTTACCGGAATTTTGCTTAATTCGATATCAGGTTTGTTCAGACATCTTAAGGAATAAAATCAGATTGTAAGTAACAGTTGTTGTTCGGATCTCCGTTTTTACTTTAGGCTTTTTACACTTTCAATATTTTGAGTGTATTCTTGCAGGCACTCCAAACCTTGTTTCCTGAGGACGCACTATCTCGTGTACTAGCCGCGGCAAAAAAATAAACAAAAGTAAATAAACGTGCTTATTCTTTCAAAGCACACTCATTTTATTTCAGCAGCTTCAGGGCTTCCCTGCACGCAGCTACAGCCGGAGCTCCTGAGGTGATAAAGATAACGTCCATTGTTTCCATAATTTCTTCTTTGGTTACCCCATGGTTCAGGGCACTTTTCATCTGCGCTACTGTACAGGACTCACACTGTTTCGATGCCACAACCGCAAGAGCCATAAGGATCTTTGTCTTTGCAGGCAGGGCTCCATCAGATAACAGTTTTCCATCGCATCGCCTGTACTTCCCAAGAAATTCAGGATCAAGTTCCTCAAGAGTTTCCAGGATATGGGGCTTGAATCCCATTTTTTTTCCTATACTTTCCACTACTTCCTTATGCTCTGTCAAATTTCTGGCCTCCGATTCTTAACTATTATTATTCTTTAGTTGTTATATTTGTAACTGGACATCTAACTAATTCAATACATGTTCCTAATTCAATTATATATTCCTCAGATAGGGAATATTATTCTGTGGCTGTTCTGGCTTTTGCTTCCTACTGCTCATACATCGGGCAAAGAAAAATATTCTTCAGTTAAATGTATATGCAAGCAGTGGAATTAGACGCAGAAATCCTCTCCAAGAATAGAGTCAATGCACTCACGACACATCATCCTTGGAAGATCTTTCTTCAGATTAAGATGGGGCAACGGGTATCCCCCTTTCATGGGAAACTCCACCTGCTTGATATGCTCCATGCAGAGGCCTTTCCCGCAAACAATGCATATGCCTACGGCTTCATTCTCTTTACTTTTCTCAAGGCAATCGTAACATTTCAGCATATGACCACCTCAACAAACTTCATTAAACAGGCAGTTTTCTTTCAGGGCTTCATGGCAGGGAATGCAGACAATCCGTTTGATATGTTCAACGTCGGGCTTCAGCTCGATAGGATAGTCTCCTTCCCATGCAGGTGTTTCCTCATGAATAAGGTGTTCTTTGCAAACTCCTCTCCCACAGACAATGCAAATCGCAACAGCATCAGTATTTTTACCTTCTCTGGCGCATTCGTAACATTTCATTGTTCGACCTCTAAAAAAGTATTTCTTTACCTCATGTCAGGTTTGAAAGTGCTATGTACGTAAATTTCATAAATAAGACTCAACTAATATTTCACTTCTCTTCTATAAGAGTCATATCTTCTCCACAACAAACAAGAGTTCCGCCTCCTACTTTTTCTACGATAACTTCATTGCCGCAAATCTCGCAGCGGTATTTTTCCCCTTTAGCAGATACACCCATAGCCAGCTCACCTCCTTTCACCGAATTTAGCTCTCCAGGCAGTTTAAGGGCTTCCTTCATTTTTGATTTAACTTTCCGTTTTTATTAATACTTATATAACAACCTTTCTTTGTATATAATTGTAAGGATTTTTCAAACACAATATGATTTTTCCTAATCTTAAGACATCTATTTGAATTTATTGTTTATTTTTTGCCTGAGTTCAGCCACCTTTTCTTTTAATATCCCCATTTTCTTTTTGCTCATATCTACAGGTAATTCTTGCCGGAAATACCTGAAAATTTTCTGCACCCATCGTTTTCCAATATAAATCTTTTCCCTGTTTCAGCAAAAAGATTCATTTCAAAAAAGTTACCTTTTCTTTTTCCTGCTCTGGACAAACGATATTTATAATGGATTTTTAAAATGTATTTTTCTCGAAAAGGTTTTTAAAGATTGATTATTTCTTTTGAATGGATCCGGCTTGAAAAGCACTCCATTATGAAGCACAGATAAACATTCATGAAGTATAGATAAATATTCTATTTTATCATTCGGGTTATATATAACTCGTTTAATATAGTTAATTATATATAGATTCTTAAATACTGTTATGTGAATTTAGTTCAAGGTTATAATTAATATCTATTGTAACAGATATTAATTATTATTCAAAATAAATATATTTTTGGGGACTAAAAAATGGACCCATTTTACCTTTAAATAGTAACCAGGAGTAATTTGAGATGAAGTTCGGAATCGAATTTGTGCCTAGCGATCCTGCCTTAAAGATCGCATATTACGCAAAGCTTTCAGAACAGCAGGGATTCGACTATGTCTGGATCACTGATCACTACAACAACCGTGATGTATACTCTACTCTTGCCGTTCTCGCTCTGAACACCAACAGTATCAAGATCGGTTCCGGAGTTACAAATTCTTATACCAGGAACCCTGCAATTACGGCTTCCAGTATTGCTTCAATTGCCGAAATTTCAGGTGGCAGAGCAATTCTCGGTCTCGGGCCTGGAGACAAGGCAACCTTTGATGCTATGGGCATTGCATGGGAAAAACCTCTTGCAACTACCAAAGAAACAATCCAGGCAATCAGAAGTTTCCTCGCAGGTCAGAAAGTCTCCATGGATGGAGAAATGGTGAAGTTCGCAGGTGCCAAGCTTGCTTTCAAAGCTGGAAACGTCCCGATCTACATGGGTGCCCAGGGCCCCAAGATGCTCGAACTTGCCGGTGAGGTTGCAGACGGTGTCCTTATTAATGCTTCCCACCCGAAGGACTTCGAGGTTGCTGTCGAACAAATTAGGAAAGGAGCCGAAAAAATTGGCCGTGATCCCAGCGAAGTCGATGTTACAGCATATGCCTGTTTCTCAATTGACAAGGACCCTGTAAAGGCAGTCAATGC
This sequence comes from Methanosarcina baikalica, assembly GCF_031461075.1. Classification (NCBI taxonomy): domain Archaea; kingdom Methanobacteriati; phylum Methanobacteriota; class Methanomicrobia; order Methanosarcinales; family Methanosarcinaceae; genus Methanosarcina; species Methanosarcina baikalica. The sequence goes on from NZ_JAVKPK010000013.1 coordinate 54,179, forward strand.
TGCAAAAGTAGTGGTTGCTTTCATTGTCGCAGGCTCCCCTGACCTTGTTCTCGAACGTCATGGAGTTCCGGTCGAAGCTAAGAGCCAGATCGGTGCAGCCATTGCTAAGGGAGACTTCGGAGCCCTTATGGGAGGACTTGTTACTCCACAAATGATTGAAGCCTTTGCCATCTGCGGAACTCCAGAGGACTGCATGAAGAGGATCAAAGACCTTGAAGCAATCGGAGTTACCCAGATTGTTGCCGGATCTCCGATCGGCCCTGACAAAGAAAAAGCAATAAAGCTTATAGGTAAAGAGATCATTGCAAAGATGTAATTTTATTACATCCTGCATAATATTTTTATCTTACTATTATATTTTTCAAAAACATCTTGTCTGTAAGGCAAGCACATCAAGGCATTGGAGGTAACTAATTGCCACCAAAGATTGCAGAAGTCATTGAACATGACGTATGCGCAGCCTGTGGAGCATGCGAGGCCGTATGTCCCATAGGGGCTGTCACTGTAAAGAAGTCGGCAGAAATTCGAGATCCGAATAATCTGAGCCTTTATGAGAAAGGGGCTGGATATCAGGTTTGTGAAGGTTGCTTAATCTGCAGCCGTGTCTGTCCAGTAGTAGACGGCTTCATCGAGAACGAACTTGCAAATGTGCGCAAGTTTTTTGCCGCAAAGTCCAGCAACAGTGCCCGCAGCCAGGACGGGGGAGTAACCAGCGGTATCCTTAAATCCCTTTTCAAGCAAGGCAAAATCGACTGCGCCGTTGGAATTACCCGAAACGAAAAATGGGAACCTGAAGTAGTTTTACTGACAAGTGCGGAAGACGTCGAGAGGACAAGGGGAACCAAGTACACCTCCGATCCGGTCGTTGCAGCTCTCAGACAAGCTTTCGAAAAGTATGATCGGATTGCAGTTGTAGGGGTGCCCTGTCAGGTCCATTCTGCACGGCTGATCCAGGATAATATAAACGAAAAGATCGTGCTTATTATCGGATTGCTCTGTATGGAAAGTTTTCATCATGAGGTTATGCTTGAAAAGATCATTCCCGAGATCCTCAAAGTCAAGATCGAAGACGTCCGAAAGATGGAGTTTACCAAAGGTAAATTCTGGGTTTACACAGATGACGGCGAGGTTCACTCCGTCCCAATCAAAGATGTAGCCAAATACGCCCGGAACCCCTGCCACCATTGCTGCGACTACACCTCGGTCTTTGCCGACATTTCGGTAGGTTCTGTTGGGGCTCCTGACGGGTGGAACTCGGTCTTTATAAGGACAGAGGCCGGGGAGAAATACTTTGATATGGTCCGCGACGAAATGGAGATCATGGAAGATCCCAAGCCGGGTCTCGAACTTGTTGGAAAACTCATCGATATGAAGCGCAAAAACAATGCTGAACATTTTCTGGAAGTCTGTAAAGAGTTTAGCTTTGAGACAGGAATCCGTAATGAAACGATGTGAAATCAAAATATATCTCGCAGGATAAATAAAGCACAATTGGAGGTTGGAATCCGAAATGATACGAGCTTTCTACATTGGACGTTTTCAACCGTATCATTTCGGGCACCATGCCATAATTATGCGGATAGCAGAAGAGGTTGACGAACTGGTCATAGGTATAGGAAGTGCCCAGAAAAGTCATGAAGCCACTGACCCGTTTACGGCAGGGGAAAGGGTGTTGATGCTATACAACGCGCTTGAAAATCTTCCTATTCGCCATTATGTTCTCCCTATCGAAGACGTCAGGTACAACTCTATATGGGTTCGCCATGTCGCTTCCAGAACCCCGAATTTTGAAGTGGTGTACTCGAACAATCCGCTGGTTATCCAGCTCTTCCGGGAAGCCGGGTTTTGCGTAAAAGAATCCCCTCTTTATGTCCGGGAAAGGTACTCAGGCACGGAAATCCGGAGGCGGATGGTTGAAGGAGAAAAATGGGAACACCTTGTTCCAAAACCAATTGTAGAAGTAATCAAGGAAATCGACGGAGTAACTCGCCTCAGGAACGTTTCTGCAAGTGACAATAATTCTTCTTTATAATATTTTTTATAATTAGGTAAGTAATAAGTCTATTTCTGTTTCTTTTTTATCTAATTTTATCTTTACTCTTAACCCATTTTCAGCTCTTGAAATCTTAAGCCATAAGACTTAAGTTTTGGAACTGATCCCAAAACTCAAAATTGCTTCTCTTAACCCCATATTCTGAATAATCAATCAAGATTTCTGGCCGTGAAAATTATTTCTGAAACTTTTACTGATTAAGAACAAAACTGTTTTGCAATGAGCTTTTGAAGAGATAGAATTTGCTAATAGTTCTTGTATTTTCTAATAGTGTCTGGATTTGACTGTTTGTTTCGTGTTATTTTAGGGTCAGTATTCTCTATAAATATTAAAGAAGTGAGATAAATAGACAAGATAGGGTATATTTTGGAGAAAATTTTTTATAACAGAAGATACTATTTCTATTTGATGTACTTTGAAAACTTTTTAATAAACTTATTGGGTCATTTTTTTGTGTTTTATGTAATACGTTTCAACATTTAACCTTCGTTTGACGCATCAGGTTAATTGCTGTGATTGATATTATAATGAAACGCATTAATTGGTGCCAATATTTTGGAAAAGTAAAAGGTACACAAAACTTCAAAACAAATAGTTTAAATTTTAACTGTTTGTTGAGAATAAATGTAGAAAAATCACTCAGCCACATGAAAATTTATTTTTCCTGCTAAATCGGGGGGTTTAATCGGGAAGAGTATATTTTCATTGTCACTAAGTACTGGATTTAAAAACCAATAGCTTTGAAAAAATTACGGTTGAGTGGACACTATGGAGGATATATCATGCAAAGAACTATATTCAAGACAATATGTGTTTTTACGCTGGTCTTCTTTGTCATGTCAATGACAGGAGCAGCAGTCGATAACATTGCATGCAGTAAGTCTAAGACGGATGCAAGAGACGATCAATTTACATGTAACTGTAAATCTAAATCTTGTTGCTATAACGTGCTGAGTAATGACAAAGGATCCAACCTTAAAGTTACAACTACGGGAACTATTACTACCGCACAGGGTGGCAAAGTAACGATGCAGAGTAACGGCAAATTCTGTTACACAAAGCCAAAAAGTTGCAGTAAATCTTGCACTGACAGTTTCAAATACTGTGTAAAAGGTAAGGATGGAAAAACCGATTGTGCAACCGTTACGATTAAAGTCAAATGCTCTGGCTGCTCCAGCTGCTCAACCTGTTGAGACTGAGCTGTTGCAACTAAGCACTTTTAAGGGAAAAGGAAGTTTTTATCTTCCGGGGATCTGATCCCCATCTCCCTTACCACTTTTCTTGTCACTTTTAATTCGTAACTATTAAGGAACCAGATCAATCCAGTCAATGGATCCAGGTTCGTACTCCGACAGCTCTTCTTCATTGCCGCTTAAAATGTGATCCACAATTTTTTCTATATCCTGTCCTGTTTCTTCAATACTCTTTCCTGTAGTGTCTATTTCAAAAACCTTTTTGCACCATTCAAAAGCCTCAACCAGGATCACGTCGAGAGCTTCGGCTTCAATATTTTCTCTTATTTTCTCTTCCGAGTAGCCGCGTGTTTTCAGCCTCATTTTTAATTCAGGCGGACATGCCCTTAGTATAATAATAATGTCTGCAATGTAATGGGCAAGGTGGCTCTCAAGAATTATTACCTTGTTATCCTTTCCATTAATAATCTCTGCAAGACGCTCCCGGATAAGTTCCATGTCTGCAACGGCAGCATCCCTCTTCTCATCAATTTCAGTGTAGAGATGTTCCTCTTTTATCAGGTCATTAAGGTGGATCACTTTCCAGTGCCTTTTTTTTTCCAGGAGCCTGCTTACAGAGGTTTTCCCAGTACCAGGGGTACCTGTAAGTCCTATTAACATGAGGGGAAAATGGGATTTATCGCAGTTATACTTAATGCCGGCCTACCACAATCGCTTGCTGTGGATCGTCCCGGATAACGTGAATCTTGATTGATTCATTTTTGCCTCTTCATTACCATTACAATTCCCATCCCATGATGACCAGACCGTTTCTGCGCAGGATACCAAGGACAGACATTTTTCTCTGCACATTTTTTCCGTATTTCTTCGACGGGTATGAGCCATTTTCCCTTATCCATTCCTTTTAACAAAAAAGTCAGATTAGAATAAAAAATGTCAGACTTTGAGAAGGTCAGGCCGAAACTTCAACAACATGCTGGAAATGAGTCAAAACAATGTATTTTTCTATCCGGATTTTAAATCGGTTGTAGGAGAATGCAGAAAGTCCACAAGGTAGGGATACTTCATCAGATAGAATTTCTCAATTATGCTGCGCTCAAAAATTTTGTTTTTCCCATTGTCAATCAACAGAGAAACTTCAGGGTTTGCCATTAGATATGAATACTTCCGAGTAGCTTTTGTAATTGAAAAAGAAGATAAGTGAGCTTTCTCATTCGAGACAAAGCAACGAGGCTCAGAACAATGCCGTTTTGGGTTATCAGGACAGCAAAGGGCTGGGACTCTATGAATTGTCTTAGCTTTTCAGGCAATTTTTTCTTCTCAAGCCCTCTGCTTTTAACAGGGTTTTCGTCTTCTTTTTCTTCAAATTTTTAAGGCATAACAGACGCAACTTTATCTTTTATACTTACAGCTCCACGAATTTACGATCTTCTGCGATTTCTGATATTGTGGGCAGTTGATTTTTACATCGTCGTGTTATTCTTTCAAAGTCCCGACAACAGGATAATCCTTAAATATTTCAGGCCCATGTGGTGCCTCGTCCATTTCTTCAGTGAGGTCCTTCCCTGCATCATGAAGTCCCTGGTGAATGCCATCTTCCCAGAGATAACTATCAGAGACATCATAGATCTGGCCTTGATAGGCGACGTATATCTTCCCATTTTTACCATTAGCCTCTGCAAGTTCTTCAAGTGTATATTCTTTCATTTCTCATATCCCCATGATTTTTGATAAATTCACTTGATTGCCGCCTATAGTTTCAGCTGCAGTCATACATTTAACATTTTTAACATTTCGTTGATTTCAGTGGTCGGAAGCTGGCACTCATAATTCTGGCAGACATATGCAGTAGCTTTTCCCTCTATAGGAACTTGCATTTTCGTGTATGTTGCCAGATTTGTAATTTCGGGATCTTTTCCTTCTGGCCTGAATACCAGTACTTTATTAGGAATAAAATAACTCCAGAGCTCTTCGAGCATATGTCCTGTATCCAGAGCTTCATGTTTTCCGGAGATTACCACTTCATATGCAGGACCCAATCCGAAGTCAAGAGCTGACAGGAATTGGGTATATCCTGATGGTATTTTTCTAATCAGTTTTGAAAAAGCGCGTTCCAACCCTTCAGCTATATCTTCCAATTCAGGATCTGCAGTCATTCTGGAAAGCCGAAGAAGATTCAACATCTCAATTGAATTACCGGAAGGTATGGCTGCGTCCGTAAACTCTTTTTTCCTGAAGATAAGAGATTCGCTGTCATCGGCAGTAAAATAGAGCCCCCCATGGGCGGGGTCCCAGAAGTGCTCAAGAAGTTCCCTGTTAAGACAAATGGCTGCTTTAAGATAGCGCAATTCGAATCCGGTCTCGTATAGCTCAAGGAGTCCATGGATCAGGAAAGCATAGTCATCGGCAGCTCCGGAAATGCCAGCTACTCCGTCTCTATATCGGTGAAGCAATCGCTTATCGGGACTGTAAAAGTTTTTGAGAATGAAATCCGCGGCTTTTTCGGCCGCTTTCAAATACTTTTCCTTACCAAAAGTCTGGAAACCTTTTGCAAGAGCTGCAATCATAAGCCCATTCCAGTCGGTCAGAATTTTATCGTCTCTTGCAGGTCTTTTACGTTCGTTTCGAGCTTCCAGAAGCTTTTCTTTAATCAGTTTTACTCGGCTCTCAATTTCGTCAATGGAAATTTTCAGTTCTGCGGCAAGAGATCCCAGAGAGCGGGGCATATAAAGGAGGTTAGTTCCGGTTTTTTTACCTCTTATTTCTTCTTCAAAGTTACCTTCTTCCTTCAGATTGAACACTTTCATAATCAGTTTGGAATCCTCCGGGCTAAGAACATTCCTGATCTCTTCTAAAGTCCAGAGATAATATATTCCTTCTTCTCCTTCGACATCTGCATCTTCCCCGCAGTAAAACCCGCCTTCTGGAGACGTCAGATCTCTTAACACGTAATCAAGGATTCCCTCTGCCGCTTCTTTATACAGCTTCTTTCCGGTAACCTGATAGTTTTCTGTATACGCAATTGCAATGAGAGCCTGGTCGTACAGCATTTTCTCAAAATGGGGAACAACCCACATGTTATCTGTGGAGTAACGGTGGAAACCCGAACCCAGATGGTCATGGATTCCTCCCCTATACATGTTATCCAGGGTATATTCTACCATATGGAGGGCTTCAGGGTTTCCGCTGCGCCTCCAATAACGGAGCAAAAAGGAAATTTTGTGCGGAGTCGGAAATTTCGGGGCTCTTTCAAAGCCTCCATATTCGCTGTCAAATGAACTCAGCAGTTCATCATAAGCTTCCTCCATTATTGCTTCCCCGATTCCTTCTCCTGCAGACTCTGAAATCATATTCTGGATAGTAGATGTGATTTTCTCCGCCGAATCAAGCACTTCTTCATGCTGTTTGTTCCATATCTCCTCTATTCTGGGCACAAGTTCGAGCATTCCTGTCTGGCTAAAACGGGATTTTTTCGGGATATAGGTTCCTGCAAAAAAGGGCTTCCTGCCAGGAGTCATGATAATATTAAGCGGCCAGCCGCCTCTTCCAAGAATAATCTGGCAGACTGTCATGTAAATGTTGTCAATGTCTGGTCGTTCCTCCCTATCTACTTTTATGCAAACAAAAGCCCTGTTCATGAGTCCTGCTATTTCTTCATCCTCAAAAGATTCATGTGCCATTACATGACACCAGTGGCAGGTAGAATAACCAATTGAGAGAAAAATAGGTTTATTTTCGTTCCTTGCTTTTTCAAAAGCCTCTTCTCCCCAGGGATACCAATCCACAGGATTATATGCATGTTGCAGGAGATAAGGGCTTTTTTCGTTGATCAGACGGTTAGGTTTTCTCTGTTCTTTCCCCAGTAAAATCCCTCCGGTTTTTTCAGGCTTCTATTTCTTGCCAGGCGGGCACTCCACCTTTCAGGACTTCCACTTTTCCGTAACCCTTCATGGCAGTTGTTATCGCCTGCAAGCCTGAGAGACATACAGTGATGATTTCTCTGTCTCTCACGCTTCTCACCAGTAATTTTAATAACCCTTTAAATGGTCCCGTATCAAGTTTTTAATTCTAAATGAATGTCCAACCTTGCAGCGGAGTCGTTTATCTCTTGTTATAATGGTAATTTTTTTTATCAAGCTTCTGCTTGATCCTGAAAATTGAAAAAATAGGTACAGCCAAATTTCCCCACTTTAAATAGTCGTCTCCTGAATATCAATATATCGGTATTTTGGCTGATTATTTTTCTAATATGATTAAAAAGTTAAATCAGTAATTTTAGAAGCAGTGTGGGTAGAAGCATGTGGGCAGGATACTTTTAGTTCGTAAACATTTATTTCAGTCGAATACCCCGCAGCTTGCTGCGGGGATGGAAAACCTCCCCGAGAACCTTTGTTAACTAAACGATTTATATTTTTAGCTACCTTTCTAACGTGAATGGAACTACGGCATGCAAATCATTGTGTCTATAAATCAGGTACAACATAGTTTTTTGTATGAAGTCTCGTAAAAACCTTCTTTTAGACAAAGAAATCACCCATTTTTTGAAAAACATATGCTTTGAAATTGGTGAAAGGTACTGTTTTGAATTTAATGCAATTGGTACTGATGGTGATCATGTCCATCTTTTTGTTGATGCTGAGCCAAAATATTCTCTCTCAAAAGTGATGCAAATTATAAAAAACATCACAGCAGACAAATCTTTAAAGAACATCCTGAAATCAAAAAACAGCTTTGGGGTGGTGAACTATGGAGTGATGGGGGTTACATTGGAACTGTAGGAGATGGAACAACTTCCGATGTAATAAAAAATTACGTTGAAAATCAGGGAAACAAAGAAGAAAACGAAGCATATAAGCAAGTGAATATATTGGATTTTGAATAGTTCCATAACTTAGCACAACTTTGATTTGAGGCTTCTGCATGTCACTTCAAAAAACAATTTATTGAACTGACGTGGTATTATTTTTGTGCTATTTATCATACAGCTGTATTTACTAACCTCTCAGGAAACTTACAGAATATCTCAGGAGACACCCTGCTTTTTTACTTGTTGAAGTTTTCCAAGGTCTTCTCGTTTTTCCCCCTGATTTCCTATCTCTAGAATATTTACAACTTTTAAAATTCTATACGACTGTTCCTGTTTTTTTTCGGCTTTCCGAGCCTGATATACCCTTATAGAGCGAAGAAGATCGATTTTTCTGAATTCTGGCCAGAAAGGCGCGCAGAAATAAGTCGCACATTCGCTTCCGTTAGCCTGCCAGGGAAGGAAATTAGAAACTCTTTCATCGCCGCCGGTGCGGAGGATCAGATCCACATTAGGAACAGAGACGCCTGGAGCAGGGTAGAGATGTTTCGAAATAAGATTTTCATCCACTTCTTCAAGGGAAAGTTTCCCGGTGGAAATACAACCTGCAATGTCCCGAACAGCCTGAATAATGTCTTGCCTGCCTCCATAAGCAATGGCAACGTTCAGGTGAAATTTCCTGTAATTTTCTGTAGCTTTTTCTATCTTTTCAATTGATTCATTCAGGAAAGCAGGTAATTTTGACCGGTCTCCGATGACGCGGACTTGAATTTCGTTTTCATGCGTTCTTGGGTCGGAATAAATTTTCAGGAATTTTTCGTTGATGAGATTAAAGAGACCGTCAACTTCCTCTTCGGAACGCTGGAAATTTTCCGTAGAAAAGGCATACAGAGTAAGTTGTTTTACCCCTATCTCATAACACCACTCAATCACCCTTTCGGTAACTTCTGCTCCCAGCGCATGCCCGAAACTTCGGGTTTTTCCCAGCTGCCCTGCATACCTGCGGTTTCCATCCATAATCACAGCTATATGATGCGGAATTTCGGAATTAAGAATTTCTATTTCAAGTCTCCGCTCATACTCGAGATAGAAAATACTGAATATGCGGTTTTTCAAAAAATGAAGTCCCGCCCGGAAGATTTCCCTGTTTCTAAGTACCATTTTTAGACTCTTTATGTATCTTCTTCCTGAGAACATCCAGATCTCAGAATTGGCCTCGTAGATTTCTCTTTTAATGTAGATTAATATCCTGTCTTGTTCAAGACATTAATATTTCTTTTGCTTAAAAATCCAGTTTTGTTCGTGAGTTATTGATCAATCCTAAAAAACGAGTATATTCCCATATTTATGGAAAATGAACAGAGATTCTCGCTTATAGTTTTCAATAAGTCCCCCCCAAAACCAAAAATTCTATATATATAAAAATATCCGCTTATATATATCTTTTCCAGTTGCCCTGTTCTTTTGTCATATTTTGCAGTGGTACAGCAGTAGTAGGCTCATATATGCTATGGTAGCTTTCCCACCAGCTGGAACCTTCATTTAGAGACATAAAATACATATTGTTAATGTTACTTTCGGCTATCCATAACGAATCCATCCGATCTGCTCTGATGGATTATAAGATCCTTCTTTTTTCTCCTGATCTTCATTAATTCCCATCCGTAACCTAGAACCAATTTATTAATAAATCGAGCCTGGAAACACATTGAAAGGGTTTTCAGTTTGAGGGAATCGCTAACTTCAGGCCGTTTCCTATCCTGGAATTGTCTCCAATTTCGATCCCCATTCGAAGGCTTGTATTCCAAACTAATTGAAACACAACATCATCTTTTTATAGGAACTGTGCTTCTTGGACATTTATATCTCGTAGTCAGATTGCTTCTTTAGTATGCAGACAATGCACATACTTCCGATTTCAACAAATACCTTATTTTCATCAAATAAATATATTGAATTATCAATACCCGCCTCAACTTATATTGAACTCCTTTTTTAAGAACGATTTAATTAATAAATGGGCGAATGGTCTATATATATCAAAGTTGGATCTACTGAACTCAACTAATATTAATAATCATAGTATATACCAATATCTAGAAAAACTTTTTTAACTACATCTACAAAATAGAAAACATCGGTCGTGTCCTTGAGTTATTGACTTATTTTGGTTCCGTTGCAAAAATCAACTGCTCGGCAAAAATATTTCCATTTACCTTTTACTTTAATATAGGTTTCATCTACTCTCCAAGAGTCATTAGTTGGTCTTAAATGTCTTCTTAGGACTCACAGCGAAATAACTTAGGCACATTTTGATACTGCACTTAATTAGTTTCATAAGCAGCTCCATCGATTTTGTTCCATAATAATTATGTGTTACCTGAGGTTTTGCCATTTTCCACAAAATCCCTTATTTTCAAATAATATTTGAAAATAAAGC
>NZ_JAVKPK010000130.1:0-2921 GCF_031461075.1 Methanosarcina baikalica
AAGTAACTGATAAGGTCTGATTAAAATGCTCAAAAGAAGGGAGATTGGCAAATGGCTGATACTTATATTTTTTATTTGTTTTTTATCATCTGGTTCTGCAAGTGCAGATGATAGCAAATTTAATAATTCCGAATATAATGAAATCTCTAATTCTTCTATAAAGGAATTTGCAAATGATTCCTCGTTCATAGCATACAGAGGGACCTTACCAGAAACAATTGATCAGGAGTGGGAAAATTCAATTGCAGATTGCTGGCTAAATCTTACACGAATTGGGCCATCATATTCCGAATTTGACAGTTCTATAACAAGTGTTGCTGCCAGTAATGTAATAATAATTGAATTAGGCTCCGCCTATAAAGAAGAAGTAGATGACTCAAAAATTGACGAGATCTATCAGAAAATTGATAATTACTGCGAACAGCAAGAAGGTATAAGTGAGATCCCGGTGGTCTTTATGTGGGCACAGGATGAGGGGGATCTCCCGTTACCTGACTATGGCCCTCAGATTTTTAAACAAGTTAAAAATGAGTCTGGGTTCATAGCTACTCGAGGAACAATGCCTGAAATTCACCAGGAGGAAGAAAAAAGGGAATGGATAGATTTACTTACCAATTGTAGTCGGTCACGTTCTCGCCCTGCAGGAATTAACCCGTATTTAACTGCATTCGGTGGTCCTGTTAATAGTTTTGGAGCCGACATTCATGGATATTTAATAGTAGGTTTCGAGCCATCCACTCCAGAAAAGGTAAATGAATCAGTAATTGATAAAATATATCAAGTAATAGATGAACACTTTGAACAGAAAGGCATAAGTAATGTACCAGTCGTTTTTATTTTTGTACAGATAACAGATGATTTAGCACCAGCTGATGGATCTGATGCGAATGAAAATAATGATAACAATTTGTCAGATAATAAAGAAGAGATTGCTGGTAATGAGAAAATTAATCAAATGCCTGGCTTTACTTCAATAATGGTTATTCTGGGGCTTTTATTGTTTCTGATTGTCAAGCGTTCATAATTTTTCTTTAAAGTTTTTATTGTTGGTGATCCTTAAATGTTCATAACATTCTTTTTTTAAAGCTTTTATCCATATGGAAAGTGCCTTAGCCATTGCAATTCGATAGATGCCTCAAGGGATTTTTCTGGACTCTACAACCTTCGATTCAATGTCCATCAGGACAACCGTTTAAGTCCGAAATATTATTGCGTGATATTTGTATTCATAATACATTGATTGCACGCAAATCATTTCAAAACCATTTTTATTTGCAATTTTTTTAATTTTATTGGGATTATGGGAATACCCGAGAATATCTATTGGATGATTTTTCAAGCTTGCTGATATTATATTTTTAGCCCCACAAACTGCTTTGTATAAAAATTTCCGGCAACTTTTGTCTTGTGAAAACATCCCTATTTTCCACAATGGATACAAGCGAGGGTCCAGCATGTCAAATAATACTATTTTTCCCCCTTTATTAAGATAATTTGATGCGTTAAAGATAAATTCCTCAATTTCTTGATACGTCAAGTACTGAAATACTCCAGCTGCAGTTATTCGATCGAAGGAAGAGTCCAGCTTGTCCCAGACAGTTTTGTCGTCAGCCAGGATTAAAGTTATATTTTCACAATTTCTTTCCCTTATTCTTTTGCTTGATTCCTCAAGCATAGATGGGGAAAAGTCAACTCCAATCGTTTTTTCATATTCTGGCGCGTAGTAAACCAGAAGTTCTCCGGCGCCACACCCAAAGTCAAGAAGTGTTTCGCCGCCATCCAGATGGAATAGTTTTTCCCTTGCCTCCATAGCAAGAAATTCTTCGGCTGAAGATCTGTGTCCACCCCTTCTCTTATCTGCAAAAAACTCGGCCCAGACATTTTTTGATTTCGATATATTTTTTTCATGTCCTCCAGATACGTTTTTTTCATACACCCCAGACACGTATGTTTCATTCTCCCCCGACATTTTTTCTTGATACCCCCATCTTGCTTTTTTCTTTCCCTCTCCTTATAGTATCCCAAAAATGATCTATAAATTTAATGACTTATTTTTAAAGACTAATAGGGCTTATTTCTTGGCTTAAATATATTCTTATTGCTTTTCCAATAAAAAAGCAGTATGTTAATAAGTTATTCAGCATTTAAACGATTAAAATCCTTTAATTTATCTTTTTAATTCTTTTTATTCCTTATTTCTTATATTCAATTCAAATTGATAAAATTTAATCAAAGAGCTGATCCAAAAATCAAAATTGCATCTCTGAGTCCCATATTCCAAATAATTAACCGAGTTTTTTATCATAAAAAATAGTTCTGAAACTCTTATTAATTGTGAATAAATTCATTTTTTGATGAGCTCAAATGAAGTACTATGCTATTATTATAACCGGATCTTATGGGAAAATTCTCTGGATATTCAATAAAGTGAAGCTAACTATATCCTAAAAATAGTTCTTATTTTATCCGATTCTTCTTTTTTCAAAAAATTGTATAGCTTAAATGGCTACCTGAATAGTTTCTCTGGCTCAGGCGTTACTGTGAATTCGTGATGGGTTAGCTGCCCCCATCAGTCAGGGTATATGTCTTGCCTCCAAGCCAGCTATTTGTGCTGGAATTTGAGTCCTAGTAGACAGTATTTCCATTGTCTTTGATATTAGCCAGTGTGGGATCTTCATCTGTCAGATCTTTCAGATAAAAAGTTCCTGTCACATTCAACGTACTTGTTGATTCAACATCAGAGATACGGAGCTTGATGTATTTTTTCCGTGTTGATAACTCCGGTAAAAGTAGTGCTGTTTCGCAGTATAACTGTGATTAAGCTGGTATTATCACAGGTAATATTGCCGGTAAGAGATTCATCCTTTGCCTTATTATTACAGTAATCATGCTGTTGAACTGAGTAATCAATAACATTAAAC
>NZ_JAVKPK010000131.1:0-2851 GCF_031461075.1 Methanosarcina baikalica
GAGAAAACCCCTTTGCTGTCGCGACCATTGAAGTATTCCCCGATCAAAAAGTAATAACAACGGGACCTTACAGCATTGTCCGTCACCCCATGTATACGGGTGCTCTCGTTATGCTTTTCGACACTCCTTTTGCGCTAGGCTCATGGTGGGGGCTGCTAATACTCGTTCCCCTCATACTGATTATAGTCTGGAGACTTCTTGATGAAGAAAAGTTTCTCTGCAAAAACTTGCCTGGTTATAAAGAATACTGTCAAAAAACTCATTACAGATTAATTCCGTTAATCTGGTAGGTATAGCCGCGATTTTTTGATTCAAGATCACAAAAAAGGTTTGAAGAGCCAAAACAACTAATTTGAAAAGCTAATTTGAAAGGAATCTGGCTTCAGGCCTTTTCAACCAGTTTTTTTACGGTCTCAAGCACGAGGATCGCATCTTCCCTTTTTACGTCAACTTCATTGCCTGTGCAAAAATCCAGAATTGATTTTCTTTTCTCTTCAGAGATCAGGCCTTTTTTTATCCCTTCTTTTACAAGCCCAAGATAGCTTCTGTCCTGATAATAAGTGTTAATCGCAAGCTCCAGCAGGTGATTATGCTCTTTTTCGCTTATAATCCCGGTAGAGAAAGTGGCTCTAAGGGTTTCCCTGATATTGACAAGGGGCACGGAAATAGGGTCGAAAGTCTCAGGGTTTGTACTTACGGCTACTTCATCATCTGATTCAATTATACCGTCCCTGTACCATTCGTAAACCTTTCCTACTCCTATCATGCCGTGTGTATCCAGTTCCGAGGCCCGAAGGGCTCCCATGCTGGCTCCCCCTACCACCTTTACTCCTGCATCAAGGGCGGACATAATTTCCCTGTGCCCGACTGCAGCCCGGTCAAAAAAGATGCCGTCTATTATTCCTATGACCTTGTACCCCTTCTGGACGAATTTTTCAAGCTGAAACCTGCGTACAGGAGGCTGGTAATTTGCCCGGAGGACATTTTTTGCGTCCTCATGGCTGATGCTGTTACCTGTAAAAATTACCGCTCTTGCCTTCATCTTCTCTTCCACGGTTTTTCGGTCTTGTCTCTTGAAAAGTCTTTCTTCTTTCCGGAATTTATCCTTTTTCCTTTACGGTCGCGGTCAATCGTGAAAAGTTCAAATCCGGGGATGATTACCCTGACAACCGGCACTGCGACTTCTTCCCTTGAGAGGTCTACTACCAGCACTCTTTCGGCAAGGCCATTAAGTTTTTCGAGTATCACGTTGATGTTTTCTGCAGGACTTTTCCTGGACAGGTCCTGCACTTCAGAAAGGGAGACTTTTTCTCCTTCTTCGAACCAGAACCAGTTCAGGCGCTTCATTCGGTCATATCCTACACTCCGGATAAAGCCTTCCCTATCCGTATCTTCTCTTGCTCCCTGAATCTGGACTACCCGCGACTGGGCGGCTTCGGTTATGGCTCTGGCAACTGCAATTTCAGGTTTCAGGTGAGAGCCTGCTCCCATGACAAGAAGAGCCGGATCTTTCAATTTTACATCATCAGTTGCCGCAATTACTGTTGGAATCCCTGTGTCTGTGGGAACCAGCCATACCTTCAGTTCTATACCTTCATCTTTGAACTTTCTGGCAAGTTCGTACAGGTATCCATCTTCTTCAGTAAGCACGATTTCTTTTCCCAGGTTGCGGGAAAACTGGGCTGTGCTAATTGCGTCCCTTTCTATGACTTCGAGCATCCCATGCAGAATGGCTTCCTCAATTACGTTCCCGGATGCCAATCCATTGGTATTGCTCAGGAAAAGTTTCTGGCACTGTCCCGGCGCGTCATAGGGGTGGTAAACTGCATTGGCGCTTACGAACACTTCTTCCTTGTTCATCAAATCGTACGCTTCAACCCATTCCATCAGGGATTGGGGAATATGGGGCTGGGGCAGAAGCAGGGCTTTTGGGTCAAGCACGCTACAGCTTTCTATGGCGCTGGCATAGGATTCCACCAGAGCCGGAGCAGAAATGCCGCCTGCAATGTTTGCGTTCAGGCCCGGTCTTTCTGCCAGGCAGCGCTCAAAACTCTCCATTATCGCTGAAATCCGGGCCCGCTGCTGGGTTGAGCCTTTGCCTGAGTAAATGCTGATCGCTCCTCTGGCGGCACTGGGGCGGATTGCCGAGAAAATAGGGATTCCCAGCCTGTCCAGGTTTGTAATGTCTGCAATTCGGGTAACGCCTATCTTTTTTATCTGGTCTTTGGTGTTTTCCAGGGTTGTGGCTTCGTCATATACTCGCTGTGTACCTTCGAGATATGAGAGAGACCTGTCAATTTTTATTTCGGGCATAGTTAGAAACCTTCTCATCTCTTGTATATATTTTGTGATTTCTCGGGATTTTTGGATTTTTCCGGGAAGAGTTTACATGTTATTTAAGGGGGTTTAGCAAGAAATATAAAGGGAATACAAACAGAATCTGAATACAATGAATCTAAACAGAATAACGCTATATATTGAAGGGATCTATAAGTATGTAAGAGGGTTTATAAGGGGGTTTTGTCCGACGAATCTCAAAAAATTGTTTATGGAAGAAAATGTAGGAGGCTTTGATCTCCTTTTCCGAACCATATTCGGAATACTTGCAATTATCGCGCTTGCAACGGGCTTTGTAAAAAGGTCTCCCTGGAAATGGATTATCGCAGCGATAGCTTTTACGGGACTTTTTAGTTCAATCCTGAAACACTGCACTCCGTATTCTATTCTCGGGATCAGCACCGCAGAGATAAACAAAAGTCCTATTCAGGAAGTTTATTTTTATGAACAATATATTCGAAGATATTAATCTCCAATTTTTTTCAGTATATGCTTGATCTCAATATTATATTTT
>NZ_JAVKPK010000132.1:0-2799 GCF_031461075.1 Methanosarcina baikalica
AATAGTGTCGCTACCGATAAGAAGAGTGTCATCAATAACGTATGTAAACGGTCCTTTGAGATGAACAGTTGTATATGCAGATTTATCTGCCACAAACTTTAAAGCCTTATTTATCTGTACATGATCATCTTTTCCATCGCAGTTAAAATCCCCAGTACCATCCCCCGCAACGTATACTATTGGTGCAGGAGTCATGCAGAAAGCCGTAGGAGCGCTTGCAAGGATAAGGCAACCCACCACGAAAAGAATTCCTAATTCTCGTTTTAACATCGACATCGTCTGGAATCGGTCATAACAAAATTCATTATTATCTCTGTTAGACAGATATTCATGTGGTGATGTATCTGGATCCCCGCAAAATTTACTACTGTCTGTCAAAAATTTATACAAATTTATTACTCTATTTCCGATATATTGGACAAGGTTTTGCAAATAGTATCCACTCTCCGAACTTCAAGACTATAGAAAATTATCGGAAGAAATTATTCATATCAGAGGCAATTTATCATGCCAATAGTTACTGAATCTAATCAAATGAGATAATATGGAATTCCGAATAAATCTCCGTGTTTTTCAGGCCAATTCTTCCAATTTACACGAATTCCCCCGTGAAAACATGATGAAGAAATTTAGTTTTACCATCTGATTAAATTTCTATAGTCTGTACTGTAATTTAGACAGTCATCTTATAAAAATATTTGTGCAAAGTTGGTAAATTTTTAGACAGTTTTGAAAATTATAAGAAGAGTCAATCAATATTTTGGACAAAAACCAGGTCACAAAAAGCTTTATTAAAATGTAACTATTCAGCCTATCAAAAATCAGTTGATTGATATTGATTTTGACATCACAAATAAGTGTGATTACTAACCAATGAAAAAATAAAAAACGCAATCAATAGCCAATAATTAACGGAAACTAATTCAGAGAAATTTGCCTCTTTAATCTTATGAAAGATGGCTATTGAGGTTGTTTTACCCAGGCTGAATAATTACATTAAAATTTATGAAAAAGAGAAAATATTACCGAGCAGAATATATAAGACTTTATTCAGAAAAGTATTTGATGCTATTTTGTCAAAAAAATTAATTTTTATTTTCTGTGCCAGAGTGGAGTCAGGCAATTAAAAAACAAAAAGAGATCTAAAAATGGCATTGTTAACTAAACATAATTAACTCTTTATTTCTGTATTTCATCAATAGAAGAACCGAGTACTTTAGCATTTCAAGACTCTTAGTATAACACTTTGTCTTTCTTCTCAACCTTGCCAGAAAGTGCCTCAATATGCTATTATATCCTTCAACTGTATACGTTTCTGCTTTGGATTGAGTATGAATCGTTTCAGAAAGGAACTCTGCATATGCCCTCCAGTGATCTGTCATCACTTCTCCAATCTCTTTCTTCTCTAATTTTTCCCAGAGTAGTTGTCCAGTTTCCGTTCCTCTGCTACCAAAAGAGCAGTTGATGAACTTTTTCCCACCTCTATCAACAGCAATCCAGATCCAGCAATATTTTTTTTGTTACCGATGTAAGTATGCATTTCATCCATTTCAACAATAGAGATCTCATTTTCACTTTTTAGGTCCTCTAACCCCTGACCAAATTTCTTTATCCATCTTTGGACAGAAACATGACTTACCCCTAAAAATCGTCCTATTGAGCGAAAGCCCAATCCTTCAAGGTAGAGTTGTAAAGCCTGTCTTTTTACAGAAGCGGAAAAAGCAGTTGATTTCAACTCTACTGTGTAGTTATAGCCACAATCAGAGCATTTGTACCGTTGACGCCCGCCAACTATTCCATTCTTTTTGTGACTGGAACTATTACATTTTGGGCAATTCATGCAGAAATATAGGTTATAAGTATATATACCTATTTTTGTTTACCAATGCCCTAAAAATTATTGTTAAATAAGAATTATTGCTAACAAATTCAAAAAATGAGGAAATGGACCCTAAAAAATATCAAAGAGTTCATCCCAAAAACCATATTTATTCTTTAATCAATAAAGGGTCGTGTACGTGAGTCATTGATCAATTCCGAAAAAGCAAGCACATCTCCCATATTTGAGGAAAACGTGGAGAGATTCTTATGCTTATGTTTTTCAATAATTCATTCACACTACCCAATAAGGGTATAAGGATTTTTCATGATCAGAAACTCTATTGATTATTCAAAATTAGAGATTTAGAGTAGTAATTTTGGGTTTTGGGATAAGCTCTGAAATAAAAATGGTACAAAGCTTAAGCATTTGCCTTTGCACAGTATGTACCACTATAATTAAAGAACATTATCAAGTGATATCGTTGCAGGTGTACAAACTAGTTCTTGCAACTACATCCCACCTGTGATTCTCAACGATGTATCTGCGGCCATTTTCTCCCATAACAACTCTGGTACTTTCATCGATGTTATTTTTACCACGGCAACTGCAAGTTCTTTGGGATTCTTGACAAGAGGAGCAACATAGATCAGACGCATTAATGCTTCGATTTTGATGCATAGATTGTGTTCCCATATCTCCCTATGTTGATCCTGTTTCCATTATCTTCAGGTTCATTAGAATAATCAGAGGACGGATATCCTGCATCAATGCAAGGAGAACTCACTTTGTCTTTAACCCAGGTTTTTCCATTCCATCTTCCACCTCTTGATTGAAGATGATAATCGTGATTTTTCTGGTCTGCAAATAGTGGGTTTACGTAAATATCACTTTTCGATGTGCAGTTTTTATAGTTGCCTGCTAAATTATTGTAAAGACAATTATTTTGAAGCACAAAGGAATGTGTTGAAGGTAAGCAG